>NZ_JANRHH010000028.1 GCF_030433435.1 Polycladomyces subterraneus | reverse complement strand
AGAAAAACGCAGGCGATGGCCAAGGTCATTGCCTGCTTCAGTTCTTGTCGAGCGGGACCGGAGAAGTGACATCAACGAGTTTTGCTAACCAACTTGGATGAGGTGATACAGTTGACCGTACTCAACTTATTTCGCTTGGACGGAAAAGTCGCCATCGTTACAGGAGGAGGAAGAGGATTAGGGCAGCAGATTGCTCAAGCCTATGTGGAAGCTGGTGCAAAAGTGGTGCTCTGTTCCCGAAGGGTGGAGAACTGTGAACAAGTGAAAGCTGAACTGGAAGCACAGGGTGGAGAGGCTTTTGCGCTTCCCTTGGATGTCACTCATCCTGACTCGGTGAACGAAGTTGTGGCCAAGACCATTGAACGGTTCGGCCGCATCGATATCCTGGTCAACAATTCCGGTGCCTCTTGGGGAGCGCCGGCTTTTGACATGCCTTATGAAGCGTGGCAAAAGGTGATCCAAACCAACCTGACAGGTACATTCCTGATGTCTCAGGCTGTCGGCCGCCACATGCGCGACCAGGGAGGCGGCAAGATCATTAACATCGCGTCTGTGGCCGGATTGCGAGGTTCAGATCCGGAGGGTTTAGACGCGGTTGGTTACAATGCAAGCAAAGGTGGGGTTATTACGCTGACCAAAGATCTGGCTGTGAAATGGGCCCGCTACAACATCTATGTCAACGCGATCGCGCCAGGTTTCTTTCCCACGAAGATGACGAAAGTCGTGCTGGAACGCGGTTACGACCGAATCATTGCAGCTACGCCCCTCCAACGGGTCGGAGGAGAACGTGATCTGCAAGGTGCGGCTCTGTATTTCGCATCAGCTGCCTCCGATTTTGTCACTGGCCAGATCCTCGCTGTCGATGGTGGTTCAACGGCGAAATAACCAGCTGATGAAGGCCGAATGCTTCAGCTTGGATGATGAATCCAACATGCAAGGTGAGGTGTGAAATGATGACGGAGCGCCATTTTCAGTTCTGGCCGAAACGTCTGTCGACCACACTGGCCATTCCGGAGACGACCATTTCCGACAACCTCGAAGTCACTGCCCGCCGTTACCCGCAAAAGACAGCCATCTATTACTACGGAAACACTATTTCCTACCGGAAATTAAGTGATGAAGTTAATGTGCTCGCGGGGTATCTGCAAGAGGAACTGGGCGTGGGGAAAGGTGACAGGGTAGTCCTATATATGCAGAACTCACCGCAATTCATCGTTGCCTTTTACGCCATCCTACGTGCGAATGCAGTGGTGGTCCCGATTAACCCCATGAATACCACGGATGAACTGGCGTTCTATGTTGCAGATTGCGGTGCGAAGGTAGCGTTTATCGGTCAGGAACTGTACGAACGGATCGCCCCTGTCCTGCAGAAAGGATTTCTCAAACACCTCATCGTCGCCACATATTCAGATTATTTACCCAGCACATCCGATTATGAACTCCCAGAGGTCGTAGCTGCTCCCCGGCGTATCATCGACAACCCTGCGGTGGTCTCCTGGAACGAAGCACTGGACAGAGGACACCAACCCGGTCCGGTTGAAGTGGGGGCAGATGACCTGGCGGTGCTTCCCTATACGTCGGGGACGACCGGTAAGCCGAAGGGCTGCATCCACACGCACCGGACGGTCCAGGCGAACATAGTTGGAAGTTGTGTCTGGTTTCAGCTCACCCCGAATGCCACTACTTTGGCGACGCTGCCTTTATTTCACGTGACCGGTTTGCAACACAGCATGAATGCACCGATATACACAGGAAGTACAATCGTGCTCTTAACTCGCTGGAACCGGGATGTTGCTGCTCAGTTGATTGAGCGGGCAAAGTGCACACACTGGACAAACATCACGACAATGGTCGTGGATTTTCTGGCAAATCCCCATTTGTCCAAATACCGTCTCGATTCGTTGTGCCTCATTGGGGGCGGGGGAGCACCTCTGCCGGAAGCAGTGGGAGAGAAGTTGTACCAGTTGACGGGGATTCGCTACGTCGAAGGGTACGGATTATCCGAGACGATTTCGCAAACTCACTTCAATCCACCGGATCGTCCGAAGCTACAGTGTGCCGGGGTCCCGTCCTTCGACGTCGATGCGCGCGTCGTCGATCCCGAAACCCTGCGGGAACTCGGCCCGGGTGAAGAGGGGGAGATCGTCGTGCACGGGCCGCAGGTGTTCAAGGGGTATTGGAATCGTCCGGAGGAAAACGAAAAGGCATTCATCGAGATTGATGGAAAGACGTTCTTCCGCACTGGCGACATCGGCAAATACGACGAAGAAGGTTACTTCTTTATCGTCGATCGCATCAAGCGTATGATCAATGCCGCTGGGTTCAAGGTATGGCCCGCGGAAGTAGAATCAATCCTCTACAAACATCCCGCTGTGGAGCAAGCGTGCGTCATCGGCGTGCCAGACGAGCGCCGCGGCGAGACGGTGAAAGCGTTTATCGTTCTAAAAGAGCAGGCAGTCGGCACAGTCACAGAACAAGATATCATCGACTGGGCCAAGGGACAGATGGCAGTGTATAAATACCCTCGTATCGTGGAGTTTGTTCGCTCTCTTCCGAAGTCTGGAAGCGGTAAAATCCTCTGGCGGGTACTGCAGGAAGAAGAACTCAAAAAGCAAAAACAAGTATGAGGAGGAAGCGTTTACAGAAAGAACCTCGCAGAATGGATAGAAGAAGTCGAGGTCCCATCCCCTCTACTGCTGGAATATAATACCTAATGTTGACTCTATTCAGAATGAATGAAAAAATAAAAACAACAACGTATCAGTTCCGGGGGGAAATGATGGGCAAGAGTCAGCATGTGTTGCTAAAAAATTGGTTCAGTATCTTGGACCATTTGGATGAGATTTTCCTGTTTATCGGCAACGATACGGAGATCCTTCATGCCAACAGTGCCTATTCCCGGCTGATTGGCGTCCCTAGGGACAAGGTGATCGGCAGGCGTTTATCCGACATCGAGCCCAAAGCGCGGATCATTGAGGTGCTGGAGACGGAGCGGCCAGTCTATCACGATTACTCCTATATCGAATCTGTGGGCATGGATATCGTGGGCAATAGTTTTCCCGTCTACGACGAAGGAGAAAAAGTGGGAGCAATCGGCATTTTTCGCCCAGTTTCGCTGTTTTCATCCGACTCCTCCCTCCCGTCTACCCCCATATGGTGCAAGAAGGAAAAGGCAGCGGAGGGAGGGGACCCCTTCAGTCGCTTGATCGGCGAGAGCCGGGAGTTGAGAAATGTGATTTACATCGCGAAGAAGGTGGCCCAGACGGATACCACCGTGCTCCTCAGAGGAGAGACCGGGGTAGGGAAAGAGGTGTTTGCAAAGGCGATCCATGAAGCCAGCCCCTTCTCTGACGGCCCCTTTATCGCACTCAATATGGCTTCAATCCCGGAAACCCTGATCGAATCGGAGCTTTTCGGCTATGAGGCCGGCGCATTTACAGGAGCACAAAAGGGCGGAAAGCCTGGTCTGATTGAGTTGGCTGAGGGCGGGACGCTGTTTTTGGACGAAATCGGTGAAATCAGCCCTATGCTCCAATCCAAGTTGCTCCGAGTGCTCCAAGAGCGGGAAGTGATCCGGGTAGGGGGGACAAAAGCCCGACCTGTCCGTTTCCGCCTCATCGCCGCCACCAACCGCGATCTGGAGTCCATGGTGGAAAACGGGAAGTTCCGTCCCGATTTTTACTACCGGATCAGTGTTATCCCCATCCACCTCCCGCCCCTCAGGGAACGTTCTTCTGATGTGCTCCTGTTAGCAGAGCACTTCAAGCGGCAGCTGGAGGAACGGCACGGTCGGCAGAAAGCCTTCTCTCCGCGGGTCCTGGACATGATTAAAAGGTATTCCTGGCCTGGCAACGTGCGAGAGCTACAAAGCTGTATCGAGTACATGTACGTCCTCTCCGAAGGGCAGCTTCTGGATGTTCAGCACTTGCCGCAGCACATCTGGGAGTCTGTCAAAGGTGGTCAAATTGCCATTTGTGAGAGCGGAGAAGAAGCCCTAACACCTCCCGTTAAAAAGAAAGTTCCTTCTAAAGCAAACCTGAAAGAGGTCATGGAGCAGGTAGAGAAAGAGATGATCATTAAGGCCCTACGGGAATCCAGAACCAAGACGGAAGCCATCCAACGTTTGGGTATGAGCCGCAAAGGATTCTATATGAAGCTGAAAAAATATCAGCTTTCCTTCTGAAATGTGTATAGAGAATAGAAAGGATGGTTGGATTGAATAGTCTCGATTTGTTTCGCTTGGAAGGAAAAACGGCCATCGTCACCGGAGGTGGGCGAGGATTGGGGCAGCATATGGCGGAAGGCCTAGCAGAGGCCGGAGCCAAGGTGGTTCTATGTTCCCGCAATTTGGAGGCATGCCAAGAGGTAAAGGAAGCAATTGAAGCCAAGGGGGGAGAGGCTCTCGCTCTCGCCTGCGACGTCACCAACCCGGATGAGGTGGAACGGGTGGTGGCTACCACGGAGGAGGCCTTCGGTTCCGTCGACATCGTTGTTAACAATAGCGGGACCACTTGGGGGGCACCGCCGGAGGAGATGCCGGTCGATCGATTTGAACGGGTGATGGATGTCAACGTGAAAGGGACCTTTTTGATGACCCAGGCGGCGGGGAGAAGGATGATCCAGAGGGGAACGGGAGGGCGGATCATCAATATTGCTTCCGTGGCCGGACTGGTGGGAGGCCACCCGGAATACATGCAGACTGTTGGCTACAATGCCAGCAAAGGTGCGGTGATCACGATGACCAAAGATCTTGCGGTCAACTGGGCCCGTCACAATATCCAGGTGAACGCCATCGCTCCCGGCTGGTTCCCCAGCAAAATGTCCCGGCCGCTCTTGGATCGGCATGGAGAGCGGATGCTCTCTCATATCCCCATGGCCCGGTTCGGCAAGCCGGAGGATCTGAAGGGAGTCGTTGTCTTTTTGGCTTCCCCCGCTGCCGCCTACATAACTGGCCAGGTAATCGTGGTGGATGGTGGCTTGACAGCCTGGTAACAATTGTCTAAGGAATTCATATGACCGATGTTTCTATCATCAACAAAGAGCGTACCTCCATTGGTATGATCGACGGAATCTTCATTCACATGACCTCGGAGGAGCTGCGGTTGACGGCGGCCCCAAGGAGGCAATCCGCCGAGCAGTCATCGCATCGCAAGACATAGACAACTCATTGGTCGACAACGTATCTCAACCTCCCGAGGCTCCCCGATCTCGAACGGCACAATTCCCTTGGTGTCGGAGTTTTCATTGAAGCTCCGGCTCTCACTGTCAATCGCCTCTGTAACTCCTGCCTGCAAGAAATGATCTCGCCTGTGGTTTGTTGAGTCAGTCCACTCTGCGATCGTAAAGACTGCCGCCTTAACGGAACGATTCAACAAAAGATATGATGGACACGAATTAACCTAGCGGATCTTCAAGGAAATCTGGTCAAGTGAATCTTCCACCTAAACATACTGGTTGCCTGTTGGATTTTCCATTTGAAACACGAGCCGCGAGCGGAACAACAGTGTGACCGAATTCGATGGCCATGTCATCGTGATTTTTCCATTCGTCTTCCGTCAGATAATCCAGATCGGAATAGGGAAGGGGATGTTTTACCTGCAAAATTCCCTTTTCTTAAAGCTCCCAGTCAAAAAATACAGGATTCATGAATCCGCTGATGAGTGTGCCGCCTTGCTTCAGCACACGAAATATTTCATTCCAAACTTTTTGAATGTCTTTCACAAACAGATTGGAAACCGGATGAATAATCAAATCAAACTCTTCGTCACAGAATGCCTCCAGATTCGTCATATCCCCTTTGACGGTTCTGATGGAAAGGCCTTCACGCTCAGCTACAAAGCGATCCTGACGGAGTTGGTTTTCGGAGATATCCAGAACGGTTACTTTCCCACCGGCTGCTGCCAAAACGGGGCCTTGTTGTCCACCGCCTGAAGCCAGAAAAGAATGTTTTTCCCTTCTACAGGAGGAAACCAGCTTTTTGGTACGGGTTTGGTAGCGGTGACAACGATCTCCCAATCACCGTTTTTCGCTCTCTTTATGGTATCGGGGTCCACTGGTACGGTCCATTGGTTGTGCTTTTCCACTCTTCTGTCCCATATTTTGCTGTTATGTTCCGATATATTCACGAGGTTGCTCCTTTCAAATTATTTTTGTTTGATTATATCATTATTTCTGAAAATATTAATACTCGAATGGATGCATGGCTCTTTGCGTGCAGTCATTTTGGAGCGAGAGGCAATTGGAAGTCATTGACGGGACAAAGTTCCCTTAAAGGGTGTCTGGTAAATGGACAGGACGTAATGTGTCCCTCATGCGTGCGACTGACCGAGCTTACTGGATCAGGATGAGGATTTCGCCTTCAATCGAACGCATTATGCCCGTGCTTTGTGCCTCCGGTTCGCGCCCATGACCAGCATCTTCCCGAGAGGATGAGATGGAGAGAGCCGGATAAGAGAAGCGGACCAATAAATTAGACACGCCTTGGGCCCAGGCCCTTTTTTTGACAGGCTGGGTGAATAACGTGTGCATTCTCCCAGACGAGACATACATGTAATGGTGTAAGCACCAGGGGGTGTTTGGAGCCTGTGACGGTATAAAAAGCAAGGAGGAGGGTGGCATCGTGACTGACAGAAACATCTCATCGGTACAGCGACAGGCTATAGGGAATCAGACCGTCCCCCATTTGGTCAACAGCCGATGGCTTAGAAACGAGCTGGATCGGTTTTGTGAATCGTATCGCCATCAACGCTCCCATGGTTGGCTTGATTGGCTTGCGGAACAGGGGCAGGGAGAACAAGGACGACATCGGATCATGCAACTCCTGCGCCAAATTCAATCCGCTCAATCGGCAACTGCGTCACCGGAGCGCGGTGAAGGCGATTCAGGCCCTGATCAGGCGGCGGCCAGGCGGATCGCATACCTGTTGACCAAAACACGAAAACATCGCCCGCGAAAGAAAAAACAGGGGCGTTGAGGTGTTGCCGGCTTCGCCGACCATCCCCCTTTCCACCCCTATTGAGTTCCTTCCATGGTGAGGTGTAACCCCATCACCCTTTTTTCTTTTTCTCCATCACATGTTTGACGATGTTTTCCAATGACGGTGAGTTGAGAAGATCGAACAAACTGTCCCCGTCCGGGGAGTGCGGCTTATAAGAGGAGTTGTTTTCATTCTTGGATGGGGGCGATGGCTGGGATGGGGGCGATTGCTGGGAAGTGGTCGGTTTCGGGTTTTTCCGATCCGGTTTAGGTTGCATTTTAGACAGGGAGGAAATGACGTCGCGAAGAAGGTCTTTGTCTTTAACGGCAAAAGAGAGGTTATTCAATGCCTGTATCCATTGTTCCATTTGGGAAGTCATCGACGATATTTCTTTGGACAGCAGGTTCATTTTCTCCAACCCTTGAATCAAGTTCCGCTTGTTGGCGGAATCGTCATTGGAAGACCGTTTGGTTGGCATGGTATCCACCCTCCTGTGGTACACGCATTCGGTCTCAATATATTCGGTGTCAGTGAAAGAAGTGATGATGGGGAGTGAATAAGATGAAGATGCCGGGATGGTTTAATTCCCCGCCTCCTCACCGGCATGATCCGAGACAGAATCGATTTCGAAAGATATTTTATGTCAGGAAATGGAACGATCCGCGCACGTTGATGCGCTATTTTCGTCAGATGGGCTGCCGGTCGGTTCGGTTGTTGCCGCAACTGGGAATGGTGATAGGTGAGTTCGTTCATGATCATCCTCGCGATTCGGAACGCTATTTGGGCTTGGAATATATCGAACCCGACATCCAAGTGACGATCACCGATCCCTATGTGGGAGCGGTGATCTCGGAACAGCCTTATACCGTGCCCTGGGGTGTCCAGCAAATCGAGGCCAGTCGCGTATGGAGAATCAGTAGGGGACGTGCGGTGAGGGTAGCAGTGATCGATACCGGGATCGCTCATGATCATCCGGCGATCCGGGACAACTATCAGGGGGGCGTCAACATTTTGTCTCCCATTTTTTCTCCGTATGATTACAATGGTCACGGTACCCACGTCGCGGGAACAATCGCCGGACGGTCCAACGAGCTGGGGGTATTGGGGGTGGCGCCGCGGGCCCATCTGTATGCGGTCAAAGCGTTCAACCGAAAGGGAAGCGCCAATCTGTCCGACTTGTTGAGTGCGATCAATTGGTGCATTGAAAACCGGATGCAGGTCGTCAACATGAGCTTTGGAATGGACAAGGCGAGCGAGGCGCTTCGCCACGCGATCCAATTGGCACACAGGCGGGGTATCGTGATGGTGGCCGCGGCGGGCAATCAGGGAAACCGGTCGATGATAGACTATCCGGCCCGCTACCCGGAAACGATCGCGGTGACGGCTACGGGGAAAAACGGGCAGTTGGCTTCCTTCAGCAATTTGGGGGAAGGGACGGATCTGGCGGCACCGGGGGACAAAATTCGTTCCGCATGGTTGAACAGTTCGACCCGCGAGATGAGCGGAACGTCGATGGCGGTGCCCCACGTGGCCGGTACAGTGGCCCTGATGTTGTATCTGCGTTCCGAATTGACGCCGGAACAGGTGCGAAAAATCCTCACCCAGACGTGTGGGCCGATCAGCGGCACGGATGAGTTGGGGATGGTGAATGCGTATCGTAGTGTGCGTGTATTGGTTCGGTAATATCGGGGTGGGTGATCAGGCGCTGACCTGACCCCGCCCTTGTTCGTTTTCCGGGAACTTGAGATCTTGTGCTTTTTCGAGCAGTTGTTGTTTCACCTGATCGGGGGTGAGGGCGGGATCGGATGTGAGAAGCAAGGCGGTGACACCGGCGACGATGGGGGTGGCCATCGACGTGCCGGATAAGGAGGTATAGTCGTCACCCACTCGGCTGTTTGGAGACATTTTGTCCAGGTAGGAACGCTTTACGCGCAAGGAAGTGATTTGGCTGCCCGGAGCGACGAGGTCGGGCTTGACGATCCCGTCAATGGTAGGCCCCCGGCTGGAAAACGAGGCGATCGTGTTGTCACTATTGTCTACTGTGCTGTGGTCATCGGTGGCCCCGACGGTGATCACCCGGGGATGGATGCCCGGACTGGCGATGGTTCTGGGTTCGGGCCCTTCATTTCCGGCGGCGACCACGACAGTGATGCCGTGATTCCAGGCTTCTTCCACCGCCTGGCATACCGGGTCATCTTTATAGGAGAGATGGCTGGTGCTGCCCAGTGACAAGGAAATCACACGAATACCGTATTCATCGCGATGATCGATGCACCACTGGATCCCTTGGATTACGGTGGACAAGCTACCGGAGCCCATTTTGTCCAGTACCTTGACTCCCACCAAACGGGCTTTAGGGGCGGCGCCCCTGTACTTACCGTCTGAACGGTATCCGTTGCCGGCGGCACATCCGGCGCAATGTGTGCCGTGGCCGTTATCGTCGTAAGGGTTGGTTTTTCCTTTGACAAAGTCCTTGAAAGCGATGATCCGGTTGGTCGGCTGTGTCAAATCGGGATGCGGATGGATGCCTGTGTCCACTATGGCGATGGTGACATCCTCTCCCTCATTTCCTCCGCTCCAAACTTGGGGAGCACCGACGGAAGGAACGGCGGTGTCCAGAAGTGCATGCACCTTGCGGTCTAAATATACTTTTTCCACTGACGGCATTTCCAAAAGCGACTGAAGTTGGGACATTGACAGCTGGGTGGCAAACATCCCGATGCTGTGGAAATATTTCATGGTGGGACGGCCAGTTTCATACATCCACTCTTTTGCCCATTGCAGGCTGGCAGTGGAAGAGGGAGACATTTTGATGAGTACGCGGGTACGGGACAGCTTGTGTATGACATAGGTGGTCAGATTGTGCAAAAAACAGGGGATACGGCGAAGCGTCTGATACCGTTGGATGAGATGGGTACGTAAAGCACCATCCATCCGCTTGCTGTGTTCGCGAATCCATTCGGCATGGGTGTAAGACACGGGATATGATTCTCCTTCCAATCAATCTCGTATAGTTTACACTATGATTGGTAGGAGAAACCTGTCACGACCGTTGTCCTTTTCACGTAAAGTTGCGCTTTTGTCCCCTTTTGTTGCGAGGTTTTGTGTTAAACTAGAAGACGGATTTTGCGATGGTTTTTCGGGAGTGTCTGGCCAGAAAGAAAGAGTGGCCTGTTTTCTACGGGCGATTTTTGAGATCAAGAGAAACAGGAACGAGAGGAATCAGGTTCACTCGAAAAGCGGATTTGCCAGACACCCATAACGGTAGAAGGGTTGGGATGATCGGGATGATCAGACCGAGGCATCACATGACACCGAAAGAGATGAGTTTCCAACGGTTGCATGTGTTGTGGTTGGTTGTTTTTCTACTTTTTGTGGTGTTGGTTCTAAGATTGAGTTGGGTGCAGTTGGGCGGCGGTGAACGGTATCATCGCCTCGCTGCTGAGAACAACTTCAAGCAAATTCCCGTTCTTGCCCCAAGGGGCAATATCTACGACCGGAGCGGCAAACCGATTGTGACCAACCAATCGCTATATACGGCCATTTATTTGGAAACGGATGACTCGAAAGAACGAAAGCTGGCGACTGCCAAACGGTTGGCCCAAGTATTGCATCTGCCGTTGGAAGAAGTCCTTCAGTCTATGGATGTGGGTCTGGATGCCAAAGGAAATGATGTGCCCCGCAGAGAGCCTCCCTATTATCCGAAAAAGATCAAGGACCGCCTGACGGAACGAGAAGTGGTCCAACTGGTGGAAAATCCGTCCCTGTTTCCCGGAATTAACGTGATCATGGAACCCCTGCGAAAATATCGGGATGATACGTTTGCAGTACAGACGATCGGCTACGTCCGGCCGTTCGCAGGGGCAAAATCCTCCTTGAAAAAATACAAATCGGCTGCGGAAAAGCCGGATCAAGGGGGGTACCTGGATTGGGAGCAGGTGGGGATGGACGGAATCGAGTACAGCTACCAGGACCAATTGCGCGGCAAGCACGGATACCGTCTGGTGAGGGTCAATTCATCGGGTAAAGTGGTGCAGGTGCTCAAAGAGGTGCATCCTCGACCGGGTAACAGCTTATACTTGACATTGGATGAACAAATGCAGTTGGAGACGGAGAAGTTTATCGAGGAGCATTTGCGCCATTTACGGACGATGGGAGGCCAAAATCAGGCGCCGTATGCCAAATCGGCCTACGCGGTGGCGATGGAAGTCAAAACGGGTAAGATTCGGGCGATGGTCAGTTACCCCGACTATGATCCAGGTATTTGGAATCGGCGTGTTTCGACCAAAGACTACGAAAACCTGCGATTTAGGATTCGCAACGGCACGATCGAAGAGGCGCCATTTGATGCCAGCGGTTACGATAACCCGGACCGGGTGGTAAACCGGCATCCGTTTTCAGTGTTGCCATTGGGGTCTACGTTTAAGCCGCTAATGGTTTTGATGGGGCTTCAGGAAAAACTGATCACACCGTGGACGTATTGGACCGACCCCGGGAAATTTTACTATGCGAAAGCGACTCCGCCCATCCGTAATGCCGGCGGGCACAACTACGGCGTGCTGAATCCGATCCGGGCGCTGCAAAAATCCTCCAACACCTTCATGGCATGGTTAGGTACGAAATGGTATAGACGGGACAAAGATGAAGCGCTGAAAAAATTTATAAACTACACACACCTGTTTGGGTTGGGTGTTCCCACAGGTGTCCGGTTGAAAGGGGAACAGGACGGAACGGAAGACTATCGCAGCATCGCCAAGCGATTCTCTGGATTGGGAGCGATGGCGCTGGCCTCATTCGGTCAGGCCCAACGTTATACCACATTGCAGCTGGCACAGTATGCGGCCACTTTGGCCAACAAAGGGGTGCGGTTACGTCCGCAGTTGGTGGAAAAAATAGTGGATGCAAACAATAAAGTGGTTGAAGAAACGAAACCGGAAGTGTTGAATCGCGCTACGATCAATCCTCAGTATTTTGATACGGTGACGAAGGGGATGGTGGCGGTTACCCAGCCCGGCGGAACTGCTGCTCAGCTGTTCAAAGGACTGCCGTTTCAGGTGGCCGCCAAGACCGGTACGTCGGAGCAGGATATTCCGGGACGCGGCCGGGTGGAAAACTCCGTATTCATTGCCTTTGCTCCTGCCGACAATCCGCAGATCGCTGTAGCCGTCGTTGTACCGGAAGGCGGATACGGTGCGGTGGGGGCCGGCCCGATTGCGGAAAAGATGATACAACTGTATTACCAGCGGTTCATGCAGAACCAGGCCCGTTGACGGGGGGAGATTATCGATGAAACAGTGGCGCGTGATGAAAAGACTGACTGTCTATTTTCTAAACGGATTGTTGGTCGTTCTGCCACTGGCGGGTACCGTTTACCTGTTGCGCTATGTATATCAACTACTTAACGGCTGGGGAATGATTTGGTTGCCCGATCGCTTGGAATTTCCGGGGCTGGGTGTATTGGTTGTCATCGGCTTTGTCCTCTTGGTCGGGTTTCTCGCCCGTTTGTGGGTGACGAAAAAGCTGCTGGACTGGATGGAGTCCATCATTCAACGTCTACCGCTCATCAAGGGAATTTACAGCACACTGAAGGATACCATTCACTCCTTTTTTGGAGAGAAAAAATCGTTTGATACCGTGGTCTTTGTCACTGTGGCGGGAACAAAACGGATCGGTTTTCTGACCGTGAAAGAACCGTGCTTTACCACCCGAGACGGGAAAGAGTACGTCGGTGTGTATTTTCCCCAGAGTTTGCAGTTTGCCGGGGATTTGCATTGGTTTGAACGGAGTGAGATCGAGGTGTTGGACCTTCCCGTTGACGAAGCGCTTCGCATGGTGTTGTCAGCCGGTGTGGCAGGAAAATCGAAATAAAAGGACTTCGCAATAAACAAGTAAAACGCCCATCCTGTCACAAGGACAGGATGGGCTGGGTGATCATTTCGCTTACTGTTGGTTTTGCTGTTTACGGCTTTGGGACTGTTGGTTTTGTTGACGAACTTGTTGAGCGTTCGTTTGAGCACCAGCAGCACCGGCCGATTCAGTAGCGAATTCGGTTTGGAACGCCTGACGGCCCGCAGACTGTTGGTTTTGTTGGCGCACGCGTTGAGCGTTCGTTTGGGCACCAGCAGCACCGGCCGATTCAGTAGCGAATTCGGTTTGATACGCTTGGCCCGCAGACTGACGGTTTTGCTGACGGACCTGTTGAGCGTTGGTTTTCGGCGTACCTTTTTGGTACATGGATGATCACCTCCGATCAGTATTCTCCCCGTCCAAACGCGATTCAGTCATGGAATATCGAACCACAAACAGGAAATAAGCGGAAATTCACTACGGGTATTTGAGGAGGACATAATGAAAGACCGGATGTTGTTGACCTTGTTG
This sequence comes from Polycladomyces subterraneus, assembly GCF_030433435.1. Classification (NCBI taxonomy): domain Bacteria; kingdom Bacillati; phylum Bacillota; class Bacilli; order Caryophanales; family Thermoactinomycetaceae; genus Polycladomyces; species Polycladomyces subterraneus. Next base: position 57,194 of record NZ_JANRHH010000028.1, on the reverse strand, counting down.
CATGCATTGCCCAAAAAAACGATATCCCGGTGGATGGGGCGTTTCGCACGCAGTCCGGTAAGCAAACGCTTTATTCCTTATTACATCAAACGATTTGACATCAACCTGTCAGAAATCGAAAAGCCATGGGAAGAATATGAAAGCTTGATGGAGTTTTTCGTTCGACGACTGAAACCGGGAGCGCGGCCGGTCGATCCTTCTCCTGATACGGTAGTGAGCCCGGTGGACGGTACCATTTCCCAGCTCGGAACAATCACCCGAGACACGCTGATCCAGGCAAAGGGGTTGGATTATCAGTTGGAGGACCTGTTGGGGGGAGATGGTGAGCGGGCTAAACAATTTGAAAACGGAACATTTGTTACCATTTATCTGAGTCCGCGCGACTATCATCGGATTCATGCCCCGATTAAAGGGCGTATCCAGGGTTTGACCTACATTCCGGGCACGCTGTTTCCGGTCAATACATTCGGTGTTCGAGCCGTTCGCGGTTTGTTCGTGCGCAATGAACGTTTGATCACCTATCTGACTTCCCCGGAATTGGGAACGGTGGCCGTTATCAAAGTGGGTGCGACTAACGTGGGGAGTGTCAAAGTGACATACGACCCGGAAATCGTCACCAATCGGCCACGCCAAAAGCAATTGGAGAAGAAATCATACGATCCCGAACCGGAATTGGAAAAAGGGGAAGAAATGGGACGGTTTGAGTTTGGTTCCACTGTCATTTTGTTGTTTGAAAAAGGAAAGATACAATGGTGTCGGGATTGGCGTCCAGAGGATCCAGTTCAAATGGGCCAACCCATCGCCAAGGCGGCTTCACGGATCTGACACACATTCAAGTGAGCGCAAGTACCATCAGATGAACGGCACACCCTAATCCGAAGAGGGGGAACGGCGGTGTTTGGGCACACGCAAATCCCGTTACAGCGATTTCCATATTATTTCCCGGTCGTTACCGGCATTCTCGCGGTGCAAACGGTGTTGTTCGCCATGATGACATTGCAGGGCGGGACGACCGACCCGGAGGTGCTCATCCGTTACGGTGCCTACGAAAGCACGCTGGTGTCGCAAGGTGAATGGTGGCGACTGGTTATTCCCGTGTTTCTTCATATCGGATGGATGCATTTTTTGTTCAACAGTTTTGCCTTATACCTGTTGGGACCGCAGTTGGAATGGTTGATGGGGAGGATCTGGTTTTTGCTGTTGTATCTTGCTTGCGGAACGATCGGTAACCTGGTTACTTATTGGCTGGATTATTCAGTCATTACGGCCGGAGCGTCAGGGTCCATATACGGCCTGTTCGGTGTTTATCTGTATCTGTACTGGCGACGTTCAATTGATCCGGAAACCGGAAAGGGATTGGTGGCGCTTGTCGGGATCAATCTGTTGATCAGCTTGTTTCAACCCAATATCAACTTGGCGGCTCATTTGGGCGGGTTGTTGGCGGGTTTTCTGCTGACGGAACCTTTGTTGCGGTTGCGTAGACATTCCTAAGGTATCACTGTACTCCGATTCACCTGGGTGCTCCTTTTCCCTCTCGCCTTGTTTCTAGAGCGTGTTAGGTGAATGCTGTCCAATTGCTTTCACAGCATGCTCCACCAGCGCCCTGGAAGGAAGGAGATCATGGCCGCTCCAACCCGGAGCGAAGGACGCAAGCAAGTACGTTTCGCTGAGAGGGAGTTGCCCGCGATTCATTCCTGCGCTTTCCGAGTCTTCGCTCATACCAGACACGCCCTAAACTTGAGGGTTGCTCACCGGAAAAGACACCCGGCTCTCCAACAGAACCGCCGCCTCGCTCGCCATCCCGTTCATCCCCAGCATTTTTTACCTTGGGGGATATCGCTTAATGCTGTGCATGCTGGTTACCCTATCAATGGGTGATTTGCATGGGCATACTCAACAGATTGAATCGACTGGATCGGCAAGCTTGGTTGTTGTTGGCGATAAGTGGATTATTTGCTGTCTCCACTGCGTTGTCCAACACGTTCGTCAATGTGTATCTGTGGAAGCTAAAACGGGACTATGGCTTGATCGGTTGGTTTAACCTGCTCCAGTATGCGGCGATGGCGGTCACGTTTATCGTGGCCGGCCGCATAGCCAAAAGTGTCGATCGGGTGATCGTGATCCGTTGGGGAGTGGCCGTGCATGCATTGTTCTATTTATGTGTGCTGTTGCTTGGAGACGGATCGGCCCGATACATTTCTTGGTTGGGCACCCTGCTCGGAATCGGAGCAGGGCTGTTCTGGTTGGCGTTCAACGTTTTGTACTTTGAAATCACCGAGCGGAACAACCGGGATGTGTTCAACGGGATGAACGGATTTTTGGGGTCGGTAGCCGGAATCGTAGCCCCGCTGTTATCCGGTTGGATCATTACGCGCGTGGACAGATTGACGGGGTATCGTATCGTTTTTGGCCTTTCCATGGCCATTTTTCTGGCGGCGGTCGTGGTCAGTTTTTTGTTGAAACGCCGCAAAGTGGAGGGGGAGTACCAGTTGGTCAGCGTACTCCGGCAGTCCTTTAGCATGAAAGAGCGATGGCGGTGGGTGATGGCAGCCAGTGTAGCTCAAGGGGCACGTGAAGGGGTGTTTGCTTTTCTGGTAGCACTGCTCATTTATGTCACCACGCAAAACGAGATGGTATTGGGCAGTTTTCTGACAGTCAGCTCACTGGTTTCCCTGATCGCTTTTTTGTTGGTGGGCCGTTATCTACGTATCCAATGGCGCGATGAAAGCATATTTGTCGGTACTTTGATGATGGGTGTGGTCGTCCTGCCGTTTGTCTGGAAGGTGGACACATGGTCATTGTTTCTGTTGGGGGTGGGAGCAGCCCTGTTTTATCCCCTCTACATGGTGCCGCTGACATCCACCGTCTTCGATGTGATCGGTGAAAACAAGACAACGGCCCGTCTGCGGATCGAATATGTGGTGGCGCGGGAATTGGCATTAAATTTGGGAAGGGTACTGAGTCTGGCGTTATTTTTGTGGTGGGTGAGCAAAACGAATGATTGGGAAGAGCTGCGTTGGCTGTTGCTGATCATCGGTTTTGTCCAGGTCTTTGTTTGGTGGACACTGCGACACGTGCCGCCAATGCCGATGACCACCAAACCGAAACCAGGAAGCTCCTAACCGGTGTGAAGCCTTCTCCAGTCAGCGACGAATACGCCCCGGCCGAATCGGCCGGGGCGATCCATCATGGGTGCCCGACGGGTGGGATCAAATTTTTCGTGCCCACCGACCTGTGACAGGGTAGGAATACCACCGTCCGTTCCAGGTCTGGATCACCGCCCAAACTGTTAGGATAAAAGCGGACAGTGCTACGAGTGGGAAGAGCAGGAATCCGATCAGCACCAACATCAGCACTTTGGATGTAAACAGCGCGACCAACACCCCGACATGAAACATAAACGCCTCTTTAGCATGATGTTCCACAAACGGGGATTTGTCTTTAACCAAATATACCAACAGCGGCAACAGCAACGGAAAAAACACCAGACTGGCATGGCACAGGATTGACCACACTTTGTCCCGATTATCAGTTGATGTGGGTCGCATATTCGTTTCACCACCTTTTTCCTATCTTACCCGGCTTTTTGTTATAATGTACATGGATGACAAAAAATTATTGTATCTCAGAAAATATCGAAATAGTCAAAAGAGAGGGGGGACAGCTGCTGTATTATTTTGCCTACGGTTCATGCATGGATGAGTCGAGTTTTGCCAGAACCGTCGGAAAAGACCAGTATCAATTGCTGGGCGGTGCCCGGTTGAAGGATTATCGTTTGGCATTTCCCCTCTACAGCCACTCCAGGGGAGGTGGTGGTGTGGGCGACATTTTCCCGGATCCGGGTGGTGAAATGGAAGGGGTGTTATATCGATTGAAGCCGGCCGCATGGCCGCCGTTGGATGACAGGGAAGGGGTCTCACAGGGACACTATCGGCGAATGAAGGTGGACGTCATCCGGGACAGCCGTACAATCCAGGCGGTGACGTACACGGTGGTGAACAAGTCGGATCGGGAATTTCGCCCCAGTCCATTGTATTGTCAGTTGATTATGAATGGTGCCAAGCGGCATTTGAGCGACGCTTACTGCAAGCGATTGATACGGGAATGGAAAGAACGGTTCGGCATGGAATGGCCGATCCGAGGATGAGGGGGAGATGTTGTTGAACGGTCAGGTGACCATGAAGGAGATGGCGGAGCAGGCTCAGACATGGCGGACGGTTTGGGAAGCACGGGATTCGTACCAAGCTGTTTGGCGCAGATTGTTGTCAGCGGGTCAAATCGAGGAGTTGGTGTTCACCGGTTGCGGATCGTCCTATTATCTTGCCAGTTCGGCGGCAGCCGCATTTTCCAAATGGACGACTTATTCCGCCAAAAGCGTACCTGCATCGGAGTGGCTTTTATATCCGGATCAGCACGCATCGGGCAAGCGCACACTGTTGGTGATCATCTCCCGATCCGGTACGACGACCGAGTGTCTGTTGGTGGCGGAAGCGGCAGAAAAAATGCAGGGTGTACGTACGTTGGCTGTTACCTGCCACCCTGACAGCGCGTTGACCCAACGTTGTGATGATACGCTGGCAATACCCGCCGGACGGGAAGAAAGCGTTGTGATGACCAAATCCTTCACCAGCATGCTGTACCTGCTGCTCATCAGTGGCGCTTTGCTGGGCGAAAATCGGTATGCCCAAGCTGAACTGGCGGGATTACCTGATCGTATAGCCGCTTGGACGCAACTGGAAGCAGAGGGGAAGGCTTTGTCCGGACAAGATTACCGGACAGTGGTTTGTTTGGGGGCGGGACCATTGTACGGAATCGCTCAGGAAGCCGGATTGAAGGTAAAAGAGATGGCCGTTCAACCTTCCGAAGTATATCATCCATTGGAATACCGGCATGGGCCCAAATCGATCGTGAATGATCAAACGTTGATCGTCTTGTTTGCTTCCGACAGGGGGCGGGAGTACGAACCCCAGTTAATGCGGGAATTGAAGCAGTTGGGCGGGCGCGTTTGGGTAATCGGAGGGAGTGCGGATCTGTTTTCCAACGTGGACCGTCACACGCCACTGGAGAAATCGGCGGGAGATTGGACCCGTGGCCTGCTCGGACTTTTACCCTTGCAACAATTCGGCGTGCATTACGCCATCCGGCGCGGATATGATCCGGATCGCCCGCGTCATTTGTCCCAGGTGGTGCAGTTGTAGATGGAATCAGTTTGGCTCGGCATTGATGTCGGCGGCACCAATGTGGTGATGGCTTTGGGAGATAGGAATGGCAATGTTTTCGCCAAAAAACGGATCCCCACTCTGGCGGCGGACGGGGCGGCCAGGGTGCTCAAGCGGATCATCGATGCAGTTGAGGCTATGTTGGCGGAAACAGGGACGCCGATTTCCCGATTGGGTGGCATCGGTTTGGGTGTTCCGGGATTAGTCGACGCGAAGCGTGGTGTGGTCCGGTTGGCGGTCAATTTAAATTGGCGACAGGTGGCGGTATCTGAGGTGTTCCACAGGCACTTCGGGGTGCCAGTTCGCGTGGACAACGACGTGCGGGCAGCTACGTTGGGGGAGTATCAATTTGGGGCTGGCAAGGGTTTTCGCCATTTTTTATGTTTGACGCTGGGAACAGGGATCGGTTCGGGAATGTTGTTGGATGGTCGCATCTATGCAGGTGCAACCGGTAGTGCAGGAGAAATCGGCCATATGGTGGTGGAGCCTGAGGGGATGGCGTGTACGTGCGGCAATCGCGGTTGTCTGGAGACGATCGCATCAGGTTCCTCGTTGGTCCGGTTCGTACGGGAACGGATGGCCGATGGGGTGGAGACAAGTCTCGACGATGGTAAAGTACTCACGGTGGAACGCATCGGCTCAGCGTTCGATGCTCAGGATGCGCTGGCACGGGAAGCGATCAGCCGTGCCGGGAAGTATTTGGGTTTTGCGTTGGCCAATGCGGTGAACTTGTTGAACGTGGAGCGGGTGATCATCGGGGGAGGTGTCTCCTTATTGGGTGGCCGGTTGTTTGGGTTTATCCGAAATGAGTTTCAACGTTGTGTGCTACAAGGGGTGGGTGACGGCGTAGAGATCGTCCCGGCTGCGCTGGGGGATGAGGCGGGTGTGGTGGGCGCACTGGTGTTGGCCCGTCAGGCGGCGGGAGTGCCCTCGGATAAGCCCGCCACGACTTGACTTGTATCACGGAGAGGGAATTCGATCAACGAAAAGGGACAACCGGCTCAATAAACGATATGGAGGTGAAAAAGTGACGAATCTGCGGCGCCGCAGTACGTTTGACCGACGGTATGAACGTTTTGTCCGTTCGTTGCGGGAACAAATCGTGACCGGTCAACTGAAACCCGGTGACTTCATTCTATCTGAACATGAATTGGCCGAATTGTACGAACTGAGCCGCGGCTCGGTGAGAAAGGCGCTATCGGAGCTGGTGTCCGAGGGATTGTTGCTCAAAATCGCCGGCAGGGGAAACATGGTGACTTATCCGCGTAAAGGAGACATTCGTCTGTCCAAGATCAAACTGGGCTGGTTTTCCCCTTCTTATGAGTTACCTGTGGTGCGTCAGTTGCTCCAACAATTTGAAGAGCGGTTTCCGATGTTGCGTGTTCAGTTGGTGCCGATTCCGACCCCGGAGTATGTGGAGACATTGATGGAGTGGAATGCGACGGAAACAGTCATCGATGTGTTCGTGCTTCCCGACTTTTTCTTTCTGCGGTGGGTTCAGCAAGGCTGGGTACATCAGCTCCATCCCTATTTGCCTGAGGAAATGCAACGGGAACCATCGACCTATCCCCCATTATTGAGCATGTTTCAGCATGACGATGTGCAGTATGCCACACCGTTTGTCTTTTCACCGGTGGTGATTGGTTACCATCGACGGATGTGGGAAGAGGCGGGCATCCGGGAGCACAACCCGATCCGGGATTGGATTGGGTTGGTGGAAACAGCGCGAAGATGTTCCATTCGGTCACCGGACGGTGAATGCGATCAGTACGGTTTTTGTTTCTCCGCTTCCCGCAATAGATGGCCGGTGTTCCTTTTGCAAAACGGGGGACAGTTGGCTGATGCCGGCGGCAGGCTCCTTTTGGATCATCCCCGTAATGTTGAGGCGCTTCGTTTTTGCGTAGACCTGATGTATCAGCATCGCGTCGCTCCCATTTTTTCACATGGAAGCGACCGTTTGGCTGAGGATCTGTTTATTCGTGGACGTGCAGCGATGATCCTGACGACGTATTATTTCATGAACGAATTCCGATATCAGGGTATGGACTGGGACCTTTTGACTCCCCCGATGGGGCGGGAAGAGGCGACACTGCTGTTGGGCAACGGTCTGGCTATCAATGCGAACTCGCCCAATCGGGCTGCCGCCGAAGCATTGGTCGATTTTTTGACGAGTCGGGAAACGCAAAGCGAGATCAAGAGGCAATCATGTACGATTCCGGCACGTAAGGATGTAGCCGAAGATCGCACATTATGGCGATCTGACGTTCACCCCGAACAATATCATGTGTTTGTCGACGTGTTGCCCTATGCGCGATCCATTCGGGATTTGGGGGTCACGGAGGAACAGTTCTCTTTTATGGAAAAAGAACTGCATTTGATGTGGGCACGTGTGGAGTCTCCTGATGTCGCGTCTCACAGAATCACGGAGGAGTGGAGCCGCCGCTCGGCATTGCCGACGTCATCATCACATTGATTTCCTGGTGAATGCATGCGGTTCCTTAGCCGCTTTCCCAGTTTGGGAAAACGGCTTTTTTGGTCATGAAACCGTCACATTCAACCGGGGTCCCAACAGGCAAAATGAATATGGGGCCGATCAGTATGTAAGGAACGTGCCCGGTTTATCCCGATTAGAATCGGACGGTGAGAATCATGCATCATCGGAAATGGTACATGTGGATCGCGTGGTTGTTGTCGGTGACGATCGTCGCGGGGTGTTCCCATTCGCACGCGCGATCTCAACCATCCTTCAACCACCCTCATCCCGCTATCGGTGTACATGTGCAGATGCATACAGCAAACACAGCAGCTCATGACGCCTTGCTGAAACAAACACTGCTGAAAACATATGGAAACAAGCATCCCCTACGTTGGGGAGAACACATGCCGGGGATCTACCAGCGGTTTGACACCAAGGAAAAAATCGTCGCCCTTACCTTTGATGCCTGCGGTGGTAAGGAAGGGAGCGGCTATGACAAAAAACTGATCGACTATCTGATTCAACAACGGATTCCGGCAACGCTGTTTATCAACAGCCGCTGGATCGACGCCAATCCGGAACGCTTCCAGTCTTTAGCCCGTAACCCGCTGTTTGAGATCGAAAATCACGGTTATCTGCATAAGCCGTTGTCGGTAGATGGGCGATCGGTCTACGGCATAGGCGGGACCCAGAATGTGGCGCAAGTGGTGGATGAAGTGATGATCAATGAACGGAAAATTGAACGGCTCACCGGACGTAAACCGATGTTTTTTCGTCCGGGTACCGCCTATTTCGATGATGTCGCTGTTAAGATTGTGCATCGGTTGGGCTTGAAGCCGGTCAACTACGATGTGCTGGGCGATGCCGGGGCGACATACAACACTGCGCAGGTGAAGCGGGCACTGTTGAGTGTCAAACCTGGTTCGATCGTGCTTCTGCACATGAACCAACCCCACGGTGACACAGCCGAAGGAGTGATCCAAGCGATTCCTTTGCTGAAAAAACGAGGATATCGTTTTGTCCTTCTTCAAGAGGTGGCGGGTCAGTTGCGCTCTTGATCGGAGCATAAAAAGAATGGCCTTTTTTAGAAGCCATTTCAAAAAGAATGAAATCTCATTGTGATAAGTGAATATGCAGGTCGTTTCCGGGTAACAACCTTCAGGAACCCTGCAAAGCGGAGGAACGGACCACGAGGAGAAACGCGGGCTAGATGTTTGAGCGATAGCCAGTTTTGTCCGCGATCGTGGTCCGTTTTGAAAAGCGCAAAGCACAAGAATATACGAATTGACTATTGAGCGAATCGGAAGCAACCCATCACCGCCCCGCGTTCTGTCAGGGCAGTGATTTGCGCTTCATTTATTTCGTTATATTTTTTGACAATTCAAAAAAGAGGTGATACATTGGAAACAGGTGAAATACAACTGAAATGGAAATTTCCATCATACCGTGAAGGGAGAGGGGGGGCGTGAATGCGAGTAGGGGTGGCATCCACGGAGATTACTCCACCAGTCGGGATCCAGTTGGCGGGGTACGCGTTCCGGGATCGTCCAGCAGAAGGTGCAAGGGACGAGTTGACGATGCAGGTGATGGTAATCGAACATGACGGCACCCGCGTGGGTATGGTTACGGCGGATGTGATTTGGTTTGATGCCGAGTGGTCAGACGAGGTTCGTCGTGCCTGGATAGCGGCCGATCCCCAGTTGACCGATGTGTGGTTCGCCGCGTCGCACACACATGGCGGTCCGCAAACGGCAAAGGGGATGCACCCACTGTTGGGGAAACCGTCTGATCAATATCTCGTCTGGTTAAAACAGACGGTTCTCCGGTTGGCGGATCAGGCAGCCGCCGATTTGGAGGACGTCACGCTGTTTTCTGCGCAAGGGAGGTGTTCCTTCAGCGTCAACCGACGCCGACTGGAAGACGGTCGGGTCGTGATGAAACCGGAGGATAGTGGACCGCGCGACGACTGCGTTACGGTGGTCGGGTTTCGTCGTGAGGACAGAACTTGGAAGTCATTGTGGTTCCATTACACTTGTCATCCGACGGTGGCAGGCGGATATGATTTTACCGCCGACTACCCTGGAGCGGCACGTCGTTGGATTGAAACTGCCCTACCAGGTGTCCAGGCGATGTTTTTGCAGGGATGCTGTGGGGACATCCGACCGCGCTTGGTGGATGAACGTGGTGCGTTCTACCGCGGAGGTCCGGTTGAAGTGGAACGATTGGGCCGTTTGTTGGGGAGGGAAGTGGTGCGCCTCCTGACGGATATGGAAACCGAGGTTCCGTATCTGTCAACCGAATCTCACAAGGTGGAAATGCCCTTGCAAACGGTTGCTCCACGTCCTTTCCTACCCGACATCGAAGCAAGCCGCCTGTACCCGGCGTGGCGGGAGTTGGTTCGCGGGAAGACGGGGTTGAGGCCGGTATTGCACATCAGACGGTTGCAGATCAGCGAGCGGGTCGTTCTGTACGGGTTCAGTGCGGAAATGACGGTGGAATATGGACTGTGGCTGAGAAGGCGTTTTCCTCGGCACCGCATCATCCCCGTCGGTTATGTAAATGGATGTGTGGGGTATCTTTGTCCGGCGCGTTATGTGGATGAAGGCGGATACGAAGTGGAGGAATCGTATCTGTATTTCGGTCTGCCCGCGCCGTTTTCCCGTGAAGCAGAGGAACGGGTCAAACGGGGAATCGCCGCGCTCCCCGGTTTGCGGAACGATCAAAAAGAGGAGGCAGGATCGTGAAAATCTCCGTATTTACGGTGTTGTTCAAAGACCGGAGCATCCATCAGACGTTTCGCATCTGTGCGGACTTGGGCGTTGATGGGGTGGAGCTGTACGGAAGAGAACCGCATTTGTCGGAGGAGACTTCCGCTGCGAGGGTGGAGGAGATCAAGGCATTATCGAAAGAATACGGACTGCCGGTGATCGGCATCGGCACGTATCTCGGCCGTTTCTCAACGGATAACGATGCGGACTGCCAACGGGACGTGGAACGATTGGAGTGTTTTTTGGAACACGCCGCCGAGTTGGGATGTCCGCTCATTCGTGTGGGATGCGGCGGTCCGCACGCATTTCGCGCACATGAGTACCATTTTCTAAAAGGGGCGGAATGGATCCGAAAGTGTGCCGATCGCGCCGCGATGTACGGTTGCAAATTGATGATCGAAATTCATAACGGCTCGCTGGTGGAAACGGTCAACGATGCGCTGCGTTTCCTGCGGTTGGTGGACAGGGACAATGTCGGTTTGATCCATGATGCGGGGAATATGGCGATTACTGATACGGATTTCGGCAAATCGTCGATTCACCAATTGAAAGATCACCTGTTTCATGTTCACGTCAAGGATGTAGCGCGGGTGCCCTCTTCGGATGTAGCCGGCGGATTTCAAAACCTGACTCGTCACGGAATGGAGCATTTCCAACAGCGCTTGTTGGGAGAGGGAGATGTGGACCACCGTCCGGTGGTGGAGGGATTGATGGAGATCGGCTATACGGGATATCTGTCGATTGAATCGCATGCGCCTCTGCCCGATGTGGATCGTGCCAGAGCGGATATCGCGGCATTGCGCAAAATCATTGAGGAAGTCTCCGCAAAGAGGGCTAATGCCAGATGATTGGGTTGCTTGTACATGACAGAGGGAAGACGTCGTCGTATTCTGTTTACCTGGAAGAAATCCTATTTCATGCCGGATTACCCTTTGCCCGTCACGAAACAGTAGCGGAAGCGATGCAGAATGCACCCGCTATGCTACTGTCGATCGGCCGACCGATGTGTTCCACGGCTGAATATGAGCGATTGGCACGTTTTATTCAGATGGGAGGCACGTTGATTCAGATCGGGGACGGCACGGGTTTGGACAAGGTGTTGGGCGTCCGATACACGGGATCATTTGAAGAAGAGGGGTGGTTGACGGGAGTCCCAGACCATCCGGTCACCAGGGAATGTTCTTTGCCGCTTCACGCCTTCGCCATCACTGGGATGAAGGCACTCACCGCGATGTCGTTGGGCACGATCGTCTCACGGGACGGAGCGAATTTGGGAGACGGTATCGCTGTACGGCAAACGGGTAAGGGCTTGGCTGTGGCGATCGCACCGGATGTGGCAACCACGATCGTCCGTATTCAACAAGGGATACCTGTCGAGCGGGACGGGGTGGCCGCACCCGATGGTACCGCACCGATCGACGACGGGATTCTAAAAGCGGAAGACGGAATGGTGCTGGATTGGGAACGGGACCGACAACCGTTCGACAGGGGAGCGCCGTTTTTCCAAGTACCGGTGGCGGATGAATGGCGGAAACTGTTGGTCCGCTTCATCTGGTGGGGAGCAGGACGGCGGGGTGTGCCACTGCCCATGCTCTGGTATTGGCCGGGCGGTTTATCTGCGGTGGGGCATCTCTCGCTGGACTCGGATTTGAACGAGGACGAGGCGGCGATGACGACATTGCGGGTGCTCGACCAAGCCGACGTAAAGGCGACATGGTGCGTGATGTATCCGGGTGGTTACCGTTCAACGACCTATACGGCCATCCGTTCGCAGGGCCACGAGCTCGCCCTCCATTACAATGCGATGAAAGATGATGCGCGTTCCCGGTGGGGGGAGGACGATTTCGATTTCCAATGGCATTGGTTGCAGGAGCGTTCGGGTGTTCCGATTGTGACCAACAAAAACCATTATCTGCGCTGGGAGGGAGAAACCGAATTTTACCGGTGGTGTGAACGAAGGGGCATTCGGGTGGATCAGACCAAGGGGCCGACCAAACAAGGAGATATCGGGTTTCTATTTGGCAGCTGCCATCCGTGGTTTCCCATCGAGCAAACTGGTGACGGCATGCGTCGAATGGATGTGTTGGAAATTCCTTTGCTGACACAGGATCTCGTGTGGACCGTACCGTTTGAGGTATGTCATCCCTTGTTGGAGCAATGCGTGCGACATCACGGCGTTGCCCACTTTTTGTTTCATCCGCACCACATTCACACGAAGCCGGAGGTGGCGCGGGCGGTGATCGCACTGACTGAGGCGAGCAGAGAAATGGGGCTGGCGTGGTGGACCGCGGAGGCGATCGATCGCTGGGAGCGGCTCCGGCGTCAGGTTGATTTGGATTGCCGCAAAAATGAGACAGATGGGTGGGAAATTCATGTCCGATCACCTCATAAGGTATCGGATGCCACCCTGCTGATTCTGGCTCCGGACGGTCAGGGAAGCGAGATTCCACCCTTGTCATTCTTCGGTTTGACGGCGGATCGCGTGCGGTTGAAGCGGATTGACGGTTTTGATTTTTACGAGGTCAGGGGAGTGATTCAAGCGGGGGACGCGTATGTACGAGTGGGAGGCGATAGCCGATGAAAACAATGCGGTTACTGCCCGAACCCAAACGGATCTGGTTGCGCGCGGGAAAGTTTGTGCCCGACCCGTCCCAATCGCCTGCGGTTTCGCTGGATACAGCCTGTGAAGCGCGATTGATGCGCAAGGTGCGTGGTCTCTCTGACACAATTCGCGTGGAGGCCGTACCCGATTTTTCTCTTGTATGGGGAGATCCCGCCCCCATCGCGGAAAAGGAGCGTCCTCGCCATCCGGAAGGGTATGCCTTGTCGGTGGACGATGGTGGCATCCGCCTGGTTGCTCCCACCGCCCGGGGGTGGTACCACGGTTGGCTTACCCTGCAACAATTACGGGAGGAGGACGGCGGGTTTCCCGCATGTATGGTCTTGGACGAGCCATGTGTCTCCCTGCGCGGCATTCATCTGGATTTCAAGGCCGGGGTGCCGACGATGGCATATTTGGAAGAGACGATCATCGAACTGTCCCGTTACAAGATCAATATGTTGCTGGTGGAATATGAGGATCGCGTCCCGTGGGGGGATGAAGAGTGGCGGCATCCCCACGCATTGACGTTGACCGAGTTGGAACGGTTGCAGCAAGTCGCCCACGATCATTTCGTCGAGGTGATGCCGTTGCAGCAATCGATTGGTCATCTGCACTACATTTTGCGACATGATCGGTGGGCGCGGTTTCGCGAATTGCCGGATCAGATCGGGGATCTCTGCCCGTCTCATCCCGAAGCCGCCGCCTATGTGGAAGCGCTGGTCGAACAGATGATAGCGGCACACCCGCGGTCCCGTCATATTCACCTCGGAGCGGATGAAACCTTCCACTTGCACAAGTGTTCCCGGTGTCGTGAACAGTGGGGGGAGGATGGCCGTGAAACCAATTACGTCCATCATATCAACCGGATGGCGGCACTCGTCCGTCGCCACGGAAAGATCCCGGTCATCTGGGATGATATGTTACGAGGTATGTCCGACCGGTCACTGGATCAGTTGTCCCGAGACATTTGCTTGATGGTTTGGTGTTATTATACAGGTGACCGCATTCACCGTCAGATAGACCAGCATGTCGAGCGGTATCGGACATTCGGGTTTCATCTGTTCGGTGCGGGTTGCATCCAAGGGGCGGACGAACATGCTTTCCATTTGCCAAACTACAGGTCACGGGCGGACAACTTGGCAGATTGGGCACAACGCCTGGCGCGCGGGTCGTGGGAAGGGGCGGTGGGGACGGCATGGGCCCGGTATACGAGTGTCCATCCCCCGACCGAACCATTTCCGGTGATCTGGTACGGAGCGTTGTTGGCGGCCGAATGTTTCTGGACGGGACGATCACCGGACTTGACGAGGGTGGACGATACCGTCAGCCGTCGGATGTTCGGGGCGGAGACGACCATCCCCTTCCACCGCATCAATCCGGGCCATTATGCCAACGGGCTGTATGACGACCCGGAAGCGATGGAGTTGTTGAACCGTCATGCCTTGCGACGTCGTCGGGAAGCCAAAATGTTTCACTTGATGGCCAAACTGCGGCATCTGCAATTGTGGACTCAGCACGCATTGGAGCATGGATACCGGATTGACAGAGGATGGAGTACGCGCACGGAAACTGCCAACGTGTGCGGATACGTGAGAGAAGTGTTGCGGATGGCCGATGAGTGGGAACAGGAAGCACTGCCTGTTTTCACTACTTTTTACCGCCAGCAGGATGCCGAGGAATGGCTGGCCTCCCGTCTGGACCCAATCCGGCGTCAGGCGAGTGATGCGTTGAAGCGATGGCAGGATGGTGAGAAATAAGGAAAGACAAAGCGAAACGTTCCCAAGCGATCGGTTTTGGATGTGAGGAGAGGAAACATAAACGGGAGGTAGCAAGTAGCTACCTCTCTTTTTATCTCTCCATAGAGATGATTTTGTCATATTCTTCTCATTCCCAGTGAGACATTGGCAAAAGACTGAGCAATCAATCATTTCATCTTGAAAGAGCATTTCTCCGGGCCTTTTCTTCAGTTTGTGCATCTCCGGATCCAATATTTCATAACACTGAAGACGCTCGGCTATGGAGCAGCTTCTCGTCAATCTCATCGTACTGGGATTATATCTTGGGAATTATACTCTTGTGACATCCTCCCTCGAATAACTTCGGGGGCATCCTATTAGGATGTCTACAGTTAAGCACTGTACTTCGGTTCAACTCTTTATGGATAGGAATGTCAGTTCAAATATAGCAAATAAGGGGATTGATCATCCCCTCAACTCAAAAAATCATTCAAACAGAGCGTTTTGCTTTGATCTCCTAAACTCTCTGTTTCTTAGAATGAGGTCCCGCCCCGGTTCAATCCCATCTCAATTCCTGGAACGTGTGGGTGCGTGCCGACTCTCGCGCCTTTAAGCAGAGTAGAGCACTGTCAAGGCCGGCCTGCAGGGGTGACAGGGAGGCGGCTGTTCCTCTCATCACCTCGACAAAGTTGTGGGCCAGTACGGCATCTCCGCCGAAATGTTCCCCGTCGTCTCCAATCTGATGGGTTTCCACGCGCTTGGTGTGATGCAGATGAACGGTGATGCGGTTGGTATAGAAGTCGAACTCCAGCGTGCCGCGGAATCCGATCAGCCGGCAGGAACGCGTACCTGCTCGCTGTCGGACGACAAAGTTTTGCGAGTAAGCTACATGCATGCCGGTATCATACTGGATGATCGCACTGCCGGAATCTTCGTTGCCAGTATCGACAGCAAAACAGCAGTATTCGCCGGCCGGTGTCTCGTGAGCGGCTCGATGGACGCAATACATACTTTCCGGACATGTGTCCCGTTCGTCACAGTCTCGGCATTTGAGCCCGGCCGGTTTTGTCCCCTTGAAGATTTGTTTTGAGGTTACTGCGCAGATGCGGACCGGTTTCCGTTCCCCAAGCAAAAACTGAATGTAGTCGAAATCGTGTGTTGCCTTTTGCAGAAAAAGGCCTCCCGTTTCGTTCTCGTCTCGGTACCAGTGATGGTAGTAGACGCCGCCGTAGGGAACATTGTTGATAGCTTGCACGTGTTCAACGGTACCGATCCTGCCCGAATTCACAATTTCCTTGGCCAGTTGCACGATGGGGGCGGTCCTGAGAGGGAAGGAGACGACCACCGTTGTATCCGTCGAGTCGGCCACGCTTTTCAGCCGGATGAGGTCCTCCATGCGGGTAGCGACGGGTTTCTCCAAAAAAAGCGGGATGCCGTAAGGCAACACATCCGCCGCGATGGTAGCGTGCATGGAACATCGGGTGCCGATCAAAAGACCGTCCAATTTGTTCTCGGTCAGCATCAGACGGTAATCCTCGTAAAAGGTGACATCTTTCAATGAAGGATCGGCCGCGCGGATTTCGTCATTGCGTACGTCGGTAATCGCGACAACGCGGCAATCTGGGTCCACTTTTCGAATTTCCGCCAACATGTTTCGAATACGACGGCCGTATCCGATCACGCCCATTTTCATATAAATCGCTCCTCGCAAAAGCCGAGACTATGACACGCGAACAGCCGTCTCTCGCCTTCGCTACGTATCCTTTCGTCTAGAGTGGATGGGAGGGCTTTTGCAATTGAAAACGGATTCTTAACAACGTCCTACAGTGCGTTGCCGATTTTCCTGTGTGCGACCTTTGAGAGAACGCTACGGTGATAATGAGGACAGATGATAATCCGATTCTCCTTTTTTCGCTTTGAGCAGCAGTCGGCGCAACTTGTCTCCTTTGACGCGGAAGCGTTCGATATGGTGTTCCGACCAAGCACTGCTGTAATTGGACAAGGCGAACAACCATGCTTCCAGCCACCTGCGTGCCTCCTGATCCCGTCCGTTCCACGCGCAATCGGCCATCTCGATCAAACAACGGACATGTTCCCACACCGAAGAGTCGGTCGAACGGACGGCCGAAGCGTACAAATCATAGAGTAGGTAGGCTGTCTGCACGGCGGCGAACGTGTCGGCTTGCCGCTGGGGATTGTAGATGATATTTTCCGCAATCATGCTTCGGGTGCTGGTTCGGACGGTCCAACCGTAACCTTTCTCAAAATCGGGATCTTCCAGCGTAAATCCGACGGGGCGAATCTGATCAAATCCGACGTTAATCCAGAAATTGGACACATTACGTTTGTCGTAAAGCCGGAATGTCAGGGTTGCCACCCGTTTCCCTTTCAGGTAAGGAGTGAGGTCCAACGTCACCTCTTTCCATGTTCCATCACTGTCCGTGGCCACATCTTGTTCCCACACCACTTGGGTATCGATCAATACTTGTTTGTAGTGATAGCCGGCGCCCAACAGGTTGCTGTAGGTGTCATAGTGGGAGAATATCAACTTCTGATCGGTTGCAGCGGGGGAAGGATGGATCACTTGCTGGATTTCTACGCGATCCCCGGCAAGCGTGGGAGTTCCTGCGGGAACGAAGAAGCTGAAATATCCCTTTCCGGAAGAAGCGATGTCATCGGACGATTCCGGTTCAAACTCCTTTTTCAATACATAGGTGACGACGCCTTGGACGCGGTCCTGTGCCATCATATACAATCCGGTACGAACCACTTTCTCTACATAGTAGGGTGTGGGATTGGCCGGTGTGGCGGACAACTTGCTGGCATACACCATCAATACATACGGCAGTTGGTAGGGTTTCAGCAAACGGCTTAGATGATCCAACTGATCTTCCAGGGTGTCGGTTCGTTGCGTGTTACGGTACGGATCATCCCGGTAGGCCATGATGATACCGTCAATGCAGGATGCATATTGATCAACAAACTGCGGTGTGATATTGGGGAAATACATCTGGGGCAGGAATTGCAGGTACGGGTTTTGTGCACGTGCGGCGTTCTGCATTTGCTGCACATATTCGGGAGTGTAAAAATCGAGATTGTGGCTGAAATCGTCGATCGCCCATGCTTTCAGATTATCGTATTGGCAAGAGAGACGACCGATCGCATCCGCCCATGCGATATAATCCGTACCGTAGGGTTCCGATCGTTTGGTGGTGGACTCGCTGGGGGGTACTAGATACACCCAAACGTCGATACCTGCTTGTTTGGCCGCTGGCAGGAATTCTTTATGCAAGTCGTCCCAGTCTGTTTTTTCGTGCCAAATCAAATAGAGGTACGTATTGACGTTGAGTTCCCGTAAGGCTTGAATCATGCCGGGCGTATCCACATGGCGAACGCCGTCGGCACGGAACTGACTTTCTCGCAGTTCTCCGGCGTAATCTCCCAAAATGTTATGGATGTAATAGGGTTTCAACATCCTTTACACACTCCTTCTGCCGGATTCGGATGGGTCCCCTCAGCACCCCCGTTCCTTTTTAATGTTCCGTCACTGGTTCGGGTGAAAAAATAACCGTTCGGCCTGTTTTCGCCGATTCATACATGCCCAGAACGACCTGCAGGGCGCGGTAGCCGTCTTCTCCGGTGATGAGCGGGGATCTCCCATCTAGTATGGCTTCCGTGATATCCCGCAGTTGTTGTTCATGATAGTGGGCACCGATCGCTTGGGGGTCGCTTGCTCCGCTGGTGCCGGCGGCTGTGGCGAGATCGGGTTGGGGCGGTTGATTCCCCTCAAACGTCCAGGTGACGATGTCGGTACCCACGATGCGGACTGCCCCGCGTTCGCCGTAGATATGGAGTTCCGGGGCGAATCCGGGATACATGGCGGTAGAGCCTTGAATCAATCCGACTGCGCCATCCATAAATTGAATCCATCCCACAGCCGTGTCTTCGGCACGGATTGCGTGTACACGCGTGTGCACAACCCCGGAAACCGATTGCACCGGTCCTAACAACCAGCACAACAGATCGATCGAATGAATCGCCTGATTCATCAGGGCGCCGCCGTCCATCTCGGGTGTGCCTCGCCAATCCGCCGAGGCATAGTAATGCGGTGTCCGGTGAAACCGCACATGTACCTCGCCGCTCAGGATCTTGCCAAACTCACCATGGTCGATCATCTTTTTTACTACTTGGTGGGCTGGTTCAAAACGACGCTGGGAAATGACAGATAGTGTGACTCCTTTTTCTTTGGCAGAGCGGATCACCTCTCGGGCATCCTCCAGCGTGAGTGCGAGCGGTTTTTCAATAACAACGTGCTTGCCTGCCTCGATCGCCTCCAGGGCCATCGGCGCATGCATACCGCTGGCGGTGCAGAGAATCACCGCATCCACATCGGGACGGGACAGCATGTCCGCGTAATCCGCATGCCACGCCGCACCTGTCCGTTTACTGACAGATTGGGCCTTCTCCGGAGTCCGATTAAACACGGCGACCAGCTTCGCCTGCGGAATGGATTGGATGGCTTGGACGTGAAATTGGGAAACGGAGCCGCATCCGGCCAGAGCATATCGAACCTGTTTCGTGGTCATCCCCTCCTTGTGTTAATTCATGGAAATAGATTGTAATAAAAAAATAACATTTGAAAGAAAAGTTTGTCAAGACAAACGATTGTGCTGGAAACGCAGGGTATGTCGGAAATGGTTGAATATACCATAGTTTCATCATAATATGAAAAGACCGGGGGAGAAGATTTGGAAAAGGAGGGCAAGTGTTGGATTTGGATGGATTTCTGATCACTTTGCTGCTGTTATTTTTGTTAGCTCTATTCATTATTTATTTCGTCATGATTTACGCAGTGGTTTCTTTATGGAAACAAGTCAAAACGCTGAAGTCGCGTATGGCTGATTTGGAGCTTCGTATGCAGGGGATGCCGCAGCCTGGCCGTGAAGCTACCGAAGAGTCGGTACCGCCACCTTCGCCGGCCGATGTCCCTCAACCCCCGCACTTGACCTGGGACTCGTCAGTTACGTTTCCTACTGCACCCTCTCGGCCAACTCCTGATCCTACTTGGCCGGGGGTTACCGGAGGTTCTCCCGCTCCTTCCCGCCCAACCAAACCGTTGCGCACCCGTGCGGAGTGGGAGTTGCTGATCGGAGGGAAATGGTTGAATCGGGTCGGTGCCGTTGCTCTGATGATCGGTTTAGGCTTTTTCCTCAAATATGCGTTTGATCACCAGTGGCTGAATGAAACGGCCCGCATGTTGATCGGCACATTGGTGACCGCCGCATTGCTGGGTTTGGGTTCCCGATGGCACAACAAAGGGCTGCCCATTTTTGCGCAGGGATTGTTTGGAGCTGGTGTGGCGATCGGTTACTTGACAGTGTACGCGTCGTTCAATTTTTATCATCTGGTACCGCAACCCGTGGCGCTCTTGCTGATGTCGGCCATGACGGTCCTTGCCTTTTGGGTGGCGATCCGTCATAATTCGCTTGCCATTTCCGTGCTGGGTTGGGCCGGCGGATATCTGACTCCCTTTCTGCTCAGCTCCGAAAATCCCAACGATATTGGATTGCTGGGCTACATCGCCCTGTTGTCAGCGGGATTGTTGTGGGTGATCCGGAGAAAAACGGTGTGGCTCCCATGGTTGTTGCCGATGACCGCAGGTGCCACTTATCTCCTGTATGTCGTGTGGTTCGCATTCCTTTCCCGTCATGATCAGTGGTGGATGGAAATCCTGTTCCTCACCTTGTATTGGGCGTTGTTTACCTGGTTTGACACCATCCGTGCCGACCGAGGTCAACATCTGTCCGAAACGGCGCAGATAGTGGGGCGTATCGTTGCCGGGGTGAATTCGGGGTTATTCGTGAGTCTGTCCTATGCTGCTTCATATCAGGAATACGAAAAATGGGACGGCTTATTGTTGTTATCTGCAGGTGTGTTGTATTTCTGGTTGTCGTACATTGCTGACAAACGGAGATGGGGATCTGCCGAAGCCATTCAGTACCGGATGTCGGCTTTTACCTATGCGGCTGTGGCGACAGCGATGTTTTTCTCTGGTGCGACACTGGGCATCCTCTGGGCGATCGAAGCGGCCGCAGTGGCCCGAATGGGAGCAGTACGGCAGTCGCGAATGGACTGGGCTGCCGCAAGTGGATTGGCCTTCTTGGCATTTTGGATGTGGATCGATCAGAGTGCTTCTATTGATATCACCCAAATATGGCCGCTGTTGAACCAGCAAACGCTGTATTCAGGGGTATTGGCGGCTTCACTTGCGATCGGTGGTTGGTGGGCCCGTCATTTACCGGGAAAAACGAGAACGATGGTGTCCCGAGCGTGGCATGCTGTGGGAGCGTTTACGCTTTTATACTGGATCTCGTTTCAGTCAGATGTGTGGTCCTTTTATCTGGAAAAGGTGGCGAACCATACATGGGCAGAGACGGATGAACGGTTATGGACTGTGATTGCCTGGCTCCTCTACGCACTGGTAATGGCTTGGATCGGTTCCCGGTTTCGGTTGGCGGTTCCGGTTTGGGCGGGAGCGGGTCCGTATGTGCTGGCCGTTTTGTGGGCGATGGTTTTAGGGGAAGGGTATCCTCATGACGTGAGTACATTTGTACCGGTGATCAATATTCGGTTTGCGGCATTTGTCTGTTTGGCAGTCGGCGGATGGCTGTTGAAACGGCAGTTGCAGACAGCTCCCGGTATCGCACCATTTGCTCGTTGGGTGTCTTTGACGGCACACGTGGCGATTTTTCTGCTGATCTGGGAACTGTTGTCCACTGAAACGATGGACGTATTTGACCGGTTGATTGTTTCTGTCCAGCCATCCAAAACCCACACCATTCATTATTATGAAAACCTGCAGCAACTCTCTCTTTCCGGCGTATGGCTGCTTTACTCGATCGCACTGATGGTGATCGGGATCATCCGCCGGGTTCAGACGGTTCGAATGGCGTCAATCGTTCTGTTCGGAATCACAATCTTGAAGATTTTCATTCTGGATTTGTCCTTCCTCGATACGTTGTACCGCATTTTTTCCTTCATCGGATTGGGGTTGATTCTGCTTTCGGTCTCGTTTGTCTATCAGCGGTACAAGGACGTTCTGCAACTGGGAGGAGATAAGAAAGAACATGTCGATGGATGAAAACTTCATGGGTATACAAACACGGGAGGAGGCTTGAAACTGCTGCTGTCATAGTGGTGTGGGCTTAGATTTTCGTCTTCGCGTCGAAGCTTTGGCTAGGTCGGGTCTGGTGAATACTGTCCAATTGTTTTCCCGGCTCACTCCACCTCCTGCAAGAAAGCAGATATGGCCGCTTCAGACCCGGAGCGTAGGACGCGGGAAAGTACGCTTCGCTTAGAAGAAATTGCCCGCGATTTCATTCCTGTGCTCTCCGGGTCTTCGTTAGGCCGGGCTTGGTAAGTTGCTCGCCTATGACCAGACACATTCTAGAAACGCTCACGGAAAAAATCAGCCCCGTACCTACTAGCGACTTCAGTTGAAGCGTTGTGGTGACAAGAGGGAATAACCACACTTGGAACGATCCTCTGGTAAAATGGATGAAAAAAGAAAAGGAGATCGATCGTCAATGGCATATTTTGCGGCCATATTGCACATGGAGAAACCGGAACTGAATCAGAAGTATCGACCGGATCATCTTGCGTATCTGGATCAATTGGCAGAACAGGGAAAGATTTTTGCGAAAGGACCATTTGCGGACGGTTCGGGAGGAATGGTGGTGTACATCGCCGATTCGCTGGAGGAAGCAAGAGAGATGGCGGAACGCGACCCGTACGTGGTCCATGGCGTCCGGCGTCTGGAACTGCATGAGTGGAAGATATAATGGTTGGTATCACCCACCCGGCTCCAAAAGGGTGGGTGAATTGCTGTGGGAGAAACTCATTGGGGTATGATTCAGGTATTGTCGTTTCTGTAACCTTCCTATTTTTTCACTGCACCCTGCATTCCGTAGATGAAATACCGCTGCATCAGCAGGAAAAAGATGATGATCGGTGTCACCGAGATGACAGCACCGGCGGCCAACGATTTGACATCAAATCCGAATGTGCCGGCCAAGTAGGCCAAGCCGAGTGACAGCGGATAAAGCTCGGGTGATTTCAGTACGATCAGCGGCCAGACGAACGAATTCCACACCGAGATGAAGGAAAAGACACCAAGAGCGGCAGTGGTGGGAGCCGTCAGCGGCATCATGATGCTCCACCACATGCGAAAAGGGCCGCAACCATCGATAATGGCCGCCTCTTCCAACTCTCTTGGAATGGCGAGATAGGCCTGTCTCATGAGGAAGACGGCAAATCCCCCCAACAGTCCGGGAACGATGATCCCCCAGTAGCTGTCGGTCATGTGCAGCGTTTTGATCAAGAGGAAACGCGGGATCAACATCACTTCGGGCGGAATAAACATCGTGGCGATCATGCCGTAAAAGATGAAGTTTCGTCCGAAAAAACGCATCCGTGCCAGCGGGTAAGCGGTGATGGATGCGAAGAGGAGGTGAAGCGGCACCATGACGCCAACCAGGAAAAACGAATTAAACATGTAACGGGGGAACGGGATATCGTTCCACGCCTGATGGAAGTTGTCCCATACCGGCGGATCAGGAAGCCACTGGGGCGGAAAGCTAAACACCGGTTGGCTGTCCGATTTGAAGGCGGTGGAGACCAGCAGGATGAATGGGCCGATGAACAGACAGGCGATCGCCGTAAGTAACACATACATCCCCGTGGTTTTTGCCATCCGTTTCATCCGGCTCCATCTTCGGGTTGATTTGTGGGTCATTGCATGCGTTCACCTCCGTGGGACAGTCGGAAATTCAAAAAGGACAACACCAGCAGTATCACCCACAACACCATGCCGACCGCGCTGGCATAGCCAATGTTCAACTTTTGGAAGGCGAGATCGTAGATGTAGTAGGTCAAATTGGTCGTGCTGTCCAGCGGTCCGCCCTGGGTCAGCATGTACACGCTGGTGAACACCTCCATAGCGCCTTTGCCGGCCATGACCACACATAACGCAACAAACGGTCGCAACATCGGGATGACGACGTGCCAAATGACGCGCAGGCGGTTGGCGCCGTCCACCCGGGCCGCCTCGATCAGATCCTGCGGAACGGACTGCAACCCGGCTAGATAAATGATCATGTAAAAACCCATTGCTTTCCAAGATTCCACAAGGGCCACAGCGAAAATGGCCGTATTCAAGTCCAACAGCCAACTAATCGGTTTGGACAAAATGTCCAACGTTATCAGCAGATAATTGAGCAGACCGCTTTCGTGATAGAGATAGTTCCACGCGATAGAGACCGTGACCATTGATGTGACTACAGGTAAGTAATAGGCGACTCGGAAGAGATGGATGCCTTTCAGTTTTTGGTTGACCAGAATGGCGAGAAATAGCGGGATCACCACCAACATGGGAACTATGATCACCATGTAGGCAAACGAGTTTTTCAGCGCCTTCCAGAACGTTGGATCATTCAGCATGTCGTGATAGTTTCGCAGCCCTACCCACTCAGGGGGAGAGAGAACGTGGTATTTGGTGAAAGAGAGATACAAAGCGTTGAATGCAGGGATGTAGTCAAAAATAACGAAAAACGCCACCCCCGGTAGCAAAAACAGATACGGCACCCAGGAAAAACGGCGGAGGCCAAGACGGGTACGGCGTCGAAGGGGGGCTTGCGACTGCGGGGCCGGTTGTGTCGGTATGGGCATCGACATCACTTCGCCTCCTTGTACGAAGATGAAAAGCGGTCGGCGTGTTTGATTGCTCCATTTATCAACTAGAAGAAGAGTGGCCTTTTTCCACAGCGACCTTTAAGCGCAACCATTCAGGAGCAAAGGGGGAAAAGGCTCACCCGATGTATGGATGAGTCACATCCGAAACAACGGTTGATGAAACAAGGGACGGTTTTCCCGTCGGGTGCATTGGCACAGTTGACGGAATGGGGAAAACGCGTCCCTGGACGGTCGGTCCTGTAGTTTTCACATACGAAGCATCAATGAGACTGGGCGAGGCTTTCGTTCCATTGCTTCACGGCATCATCCAACCCTTGCTTGACCGATTTTTTCCCCATCAGCACCGCGCGCATCTCCTCATCAAAGGCATCGCGCAAATCCTGTTCGTTCTGAATGCCCAAGGTGTCACTGACGACGTCTTTCATCGAAGCGACCATGATTTTGCGGGCTTCATCCTGTTTGGTCTTCACTGCGAAGTGGGTGAAGAAGGGATCTTTCAGCGTTTGTTCGGTCGACGGGAAGATGGGGACCAGTTTGCAGAATGCCAATTGATTTTCCGGACTGGTGACAAACTTGGCGAAATCGGCCGCTTCTTTCGGATGGGCACTCGATTTGGGTATGACAAGAGTTTGAATGCCCTTGAGCGGGATAATGCCAGCTTTGCCTTTCATCGGCGGGGTCACTTTGATGTTTTGAAAGACGTTAGGTGCGTTTTTCTCAAGTTTTGTCAGGTTGAAGGCTCCCTGCATCGTGGCGATGGCGATCTGTTCGTTCTCCAGGTTTTGCGGCAGGGAACGCTCCTCCTTGCCGATCACGCCGCTCGAGATGGCACCGGTTTTGTAGGCATCGACGAATTTTTGGATGAATCGGACGTGTTGCGGAGAATTGAAGACGGCTTTTTTCTTGTCGGGACTCAGGATCGGCAATCCTTCGGCGACCATGAGCATGATGTTGGGGAACGTGTTGGAGCCGTATACATTGGGGAGTTTCTGGTGAATCAATTTGCCGTGTTGGAGTGCTTCATCCAGATTGGCGGGCGGTTTGTTCGGATCCAATCCGGCTTTTTTGTACAGAGCGGTGTTGATCATGCCGATGTACGGACCTGCGTGATACCACGGCACGGCCATCAGTTTGCCGTTGAACGTGAGGCCTTGGCGCAGGTTGGCGAAATAGACATTCAGGTCGTTCGGCTGTAGCAAGCCGTCAACAGGAGCAAGGGCGTTTTGGTCAACGAATTTGGGCAGGTTCATGCTGTCCAAGTTGACGACGTCAGGAGCTTCACCCGCGGCAAGAGCGGCCAGCAGCTTTCGTTCCACTTCTTGTCCGGGGACGTCCACCCATTTGATTTTCACATTGGGATGGGCCTTTTCGTATGACTGGATCAGACCTTGAATATAATCGGAGAAATCCTTTTTCAAGTTGATTGTCCAAAATTCCAGCGTAATGGGCCCGTTCGATTTCTTCGGATTGGCAGCGTCGTTTTTCGGGATGCCGCAGCCCGCGAGGGCGCCGAGCAACAATACGAGGACTACGAACAGTGCGATCCGGGATACCCAGGATTTCACCCTCATCACTCCTTCATTGGTATCGATCATGCGGTGACCGGACAGTGAGGCTGGTGGACGATGAAACGGTGTTGACCCCCTTTTAGTCCATCCTCTCCCTTCACCTGTCTCCTATATGTATATGGTCATCTATGGGAAAATTATCATAACATTCCTACTTCGTCAATCGGGTAAAACTTCAGAAGATTCAATTGACACTTGGGAAGGGATTGGATAAATTTGTAGACAGGTAAGATACAACCTGGTTGAGGAGGGATATGGTGGAAGTTTGGGAGGGGCGTTTGGCGAAAGACGGCGGCACGCCGGTGATCGAGCCGGGGAGTCTGCCGACGGTTTCGGATGCGAGCGGCAGAACGTTTGGCGAGGAGGAACTGGCGGAGTTGACCGAGGTGATCCGCTCGGGGCGGCTGGGCAGGAATGAAGGGACCAAAGTCAAAGCGTTTGAGCAGGCGTTTGCACGGCGGTGGGGCGTCCCGCATGCGACTGCATCCACGTCGGGGACAGCTGCCCTCCATTTGGCCATTGGTGCGATCAACCCCGATCCCGGCGATGAAATCATCACCACCCCCATCACCGATTTCGGCACCATTATCCCGATCCTGATGCAAAATGCCATTCCCGTCTTCGCCGACATCGATCCGGAAACCTGGTGTCTCGATCCCACCTCGGTGGAGCAGCGCATCACCGATCGCACGCGGGCGATCATTCTCGTGCATCTATTCGGCCGGCCGGCTGATCCCGACCCGATCCTCGGCATCGCCCGTCGTTATGGGTTACGGGTGATCGAAGACTGTTCGCAAGCGTTTTTGACAGAATCCAAAGGACGTCTGGTCGGTACGATCGGGGATATTGGTTGTTTCAGTTTTCAACAATCCAAACACATGAGTTGCGGTGACGGCGGCATGACAATCACCAAGGATGAGGAGCTTGCTTGGCGGATTCGCCTGTTTCAAGATAAGGGATGGCCGAGGGAAGGGAATTTGCGCACTCATCTCTTTTTGTCTCCCAATTACCGGATGACGGAGTTACAGGGAGCGGTCGGTCTGGCCCAGCTAAAAAAACTGGATGATGTGGTGCGGAGGCGGGAGGAACGCGCCCGTCAATTGACGTTGGCATTGTCGGATGTGCCGGAATTGCGCCCGATCCGGCTGGGGCCGGGTGATCGTGCAAGCTATTGGCTCTATCCGATGCATGTCGATACCGCATCGCTTGGTGTAAGCACAAAGGAGTTGGCCTATGCCCTTCAGCAGGAAGGATTGCCTGCACGTGCCGGGTATGTGGAACCGATGTACAAGGTTCCGGCGATTCGGGAACGTCAAACATACGGGCGGTCTGGCTATCCTTTCGTCGGGGCGCGGGAAAAAGAAGTCGTCTATCCAGACGGTTTATGCCCGCATGCCGAAGCGATGGCAGAGCGAATGATCCTGTTGGCATGGAACGAAAGATACACTGAAGAGCATGTACGTGCGATTGCCAGCGGATTGAAAAAAGTTGTTTACCATTATCGGCAACAGAGACATCAGGGAGGCGCTGCTGGATGAGCCGATTGGCGATTGACGGAGGCGATCCGGTACGGACGGAACCGTTTCCCGCGTGGCCGGTGTTCGGGGCTGAAGAGGAGCGGGCTCTGATTGAAGTGTTGCGGTCAGGAAAATGGGGGGCCTTGGACGGTTCCAAAGTAAAGCAGTTTCAGGAACGGTTCGCTGCTTTTCAGGATGCGAAACACGGCATTTGCGTCGTCAATGGTACATTGGCGTTGGAGGTGGCATTGCGTGCGGCCGGTGTGGGTCCAGGAGACGAAGTGATCGTGCCATCGTACACGTTTATCGCCACGGCCACATCGGTTTTGGCGGTCGGGGCCCGTCCGGTTTTCGCCGATGTCGACCCACAAACGATGCAGATCGACCCGGCGTCAGTGGAAGAACGGGTGAACAGTCGGACACGGGCCGTCATTCCCGTACACTTGGCGGGCCATCCCGCTGATTTGGATGCCATCATGGCGATTGCGCGGCGGTACGGCCTTACCGTGATCGAAGACGCGGCTCAGGCGCACGGGGCGGCGTGGAAAGGGCGCAGGGTCGGTGCGATCGGTCACCTCGGTACGTTCAGCTTTCAATCGAGTAAAAACATCACGGCTGGAGAAGGTGGAATCGTGGTGACCAACGACGATGCACTCGCTGCCTGCGTCTGGTCGATACACAATGTCGGCCGCGTACCGGGTGGTTTGTGGTACCAACATGAAAGCATCGGATGGAACTTACGGATGGCTGAGTTTCAGGCCGCCGTTTTGCTTTGTCAATTGGATCGGGCGGAGGAGCAATTGCACCGTCGACAGGTGAACGCGGCAGCACTGTCCGGTTTGTTGGCACATATCGACGGGGTGGAACCGCTCACTGTTGACTCACGTGTCACTTCCCATGCATGGCACATATACCTCTTTCGGTATGACTCTACGGCGTTCGGGGGGATGGACAAGAGTACGTTCATCCGATGTCTGCAGGCAGAAGGGATCCCGGCGGCACCGGGGTATATCCCACTTCACCGAAACCGGGCGATGCGTCAGGCGCTTTGGGAACAATTCGGTGTGAGAGAAGAAGACATCCCTCCATGTCCGTCGGCAGAGCGCGCTTGTGATGAAACAGTGGTATGGTTGCCGCAGTCGGCGTTGATGGGTACATCCCAAGATTTGGCCTCTATCGCACAGGCGCTCGAAAAGATTCAGGCGGTTGTCAATCAAAGACGGCAGGCAAAGTAACGGTAACCAGGGAGTGGCGGGTCATTTCCGTGGGGGGCAATGCTTTCTCGGTGAGCGACGAACTAGGGCGTGTCTTGTAAATCCATGGGGGAGCAAATGCTTACCCAGGTGAGCGACTGACCAAGCCCTCCTGAGCGTATAACCGGAAAGCGCAGGCATGAAATCGTGGTCAATTTCCTCTAAGCGAAGCGTACTTGATCAGCATGCCTTAGTGTATTTGTAGAACTCATTTCAGTGAGCGACTTTGGAGCGTATGCGTTGCAGGAGCGAGAGGGAATGGGTACCCGATGTTCATGCATATTTGTCAATAGTTCGGATGGTGGAAAGGTGAGAATGATGACGGTCTTTTCGCGTCTCAGCGTGTTGACGGATGAAGTGTCCCAGGATTGGGACGAAGTACTCGCTTTTGTCGAAGAGTGTGCACTTTCCTATGTAGAGCTTCGGTCCGTGTGGAGGGCCAATGTCATGGACATGGAGCCGGATCGATTGCGCCATCTTCGTTCCACGTTGGCTGAGCGGGGGGTACGGGTGTCCGGCCTGGCTTCCCCCGTGTTCAAATGCGCATTGGACTCGAACCGGCCGGTGGAGCGTGGCGACACCTTTTTCGCTTCCGAAGGCACGGTGAACGACCATATGGACATGTTGAAACGGGCACTGGAAGTGGCCGGTTTTTTTCAGGCGCCCGGCGTTCGTATCTTCTCATTCTGGCGGGAACGCAACCCGGATTTGTACGTGGATGAGGTTGCGGAGCATCTCCATCAAGCAGTCCGGTTGGCTGAGGAAGCGGGCGTGACCCTGTGGTTGGAAAACGAACCTTCCACCAACGGGGGCTACGCCGACGAGGTGGCGCAGTTGGCGGCCAAGGTGAATTCCCCGTTTTTGCGTGTGTTGTGGGACCCCGGAAACGAACGATACGGGGGGAGGGTACCGTTTCCCGTCGGGTATGAACAGGTACGGCCTTGGATCGGGCACGTCCATCTGAAAGACGCCATCTACACATCGGAACAAGGTGGGCAATGCGTACCGATCAGCGAAGGGGAGGCCTGCTTGGAAAAGCAATTGTCTGCATTGGAACGGGATGGGTATACCGGGTTGTACACGGTGGAAACCCATTACGTCCCGGAAGGCGGTACGCCGGCGGACGGTACACGTCGATCGTTTTCCGGATTACGTCGAATCTGGGAGCTTGCCTGATGGGGTGAGGGCGTGCCTGGTGAAGCGAGAACGTTTTCCCAGGCGAGCAAACTTGGCCGAGCCGGGAAACGAAGCGGACAAGATTGCAGGCACGTCCTGGCAATCTACTTCACGGGGGGTAACGAGGTGGTTTCGTCCGTCAAGCCCTTGTTCACCAAACAGGTGGATCGGCTCAAGGTGCGAGTATATGCCAACCGTCGGGAAATGGGACAGGCGGCGGGGGAATCGGTGGTAGAGCGTCTGCGTCTACTGCTGAAGGAGCAATCCGAGGTGCGCATGGTGTTCGCCGCAGCCCCTTCCCAATTGGAGATGCTGAATACTTTGTGTCAGGCCGAAGGAATCGATTGGTCGCGTGTCACCGCGTTTCACATGGATGAGTATATCGGATTGCCGGAATCGTCACCCCAACGATTCGCCCATTTTTTGCATCACCATCTGTTTGACCGTGTCCATCCGGGAATCGTGCATGTGATCGAAGGAAACCGTGATCCGTATGTCGAATGCGAGCGTTATGCCCGATTGATCAGGGAAAAACCGCTGGACATCGTTTGTTTGGGTATCGGAGAAAACGGTCATTTGGCCTTCAATGATCCGCCGGTGGCCGACTTCGAAGATCCGGAGGTGATCAAACGCGTGGCACTGGACCCTGTCTGCCGCAGACAACAGGTGAATGACGGTTGCTTCGATGACCTGGACTCTGTTCCCACTCATGCGTTGACCCTGACCATTCCGACGCTCATGTCGGGGCGGTACCTGGTTTGTGCCGTACCCGGAGAAAGCAAACGAATCGCAGTCGCTAAAACGTTGAATGAACCGGTCAGTACTTCCTGCCCGGCCTCCATTCTCCGGTATCATCCGGATTGTACATTGTATCTGGATTTGGAATCGAGCGGTGTTACCCATGACCTGTCACATCATTGAGGGGAAGGATTGGTTGACAGGAAAGCACATCCGGTTGACGATCCGGGAAGGCCGCATCGCCGAGGTGGTGGAACCGGAGAAGGTGTCGGATGACGCCCCGCTGGTGGCTCCCGGGTTGATCGATTTGCAGGTAAATGGTTACAAAGGGATGGATGTAAACGCCCCTCTGTGCGATATGAATGACATCCGGCGGTTAACAGCAGTGTTATGGGAGACCGGCGTCACTACCTTTTTTCCAACGGTGATTACCAACAGTGAAGAAGCAATCACATTCTCCCTCCGTACCTTGGCGCATGCCTGTCGGCAAGACGCAATGGTGGATGCATCCGTCGGCGGGATTCACTTGGAAGGGCCATTTGTCTCGCCGGAAGACGGTCCGAGAGGGGCCCATGATCGCAAGTGGGTGCGCCCGCCGGATTGGGAGGTTTTTTGTCGGTGGCAGGAAGCAGCGGAAGGGAGAATCCGTCTGATCACGCTTTCTCCCGAATGGCCTAACAGTTCGCGTTTCATCGAACGGTGCGTTACGAGCGGTGTCAAAGTGGCGATCGGTCATACGGCAGCAACTCCAGAGCAAATCAGGGAAGCGGTGGCGGCGGGAGCGACTTGGAGTACCCATTGGGGCAACGGTGCTCATGTGATGTTACCACGCCATCCCAATTATTTGTGGGAACAACTGGCTGCCGACGAGCTTTGGACCAGTTTCATAGCCGACGGACATCATCTCCCTGATGCCGTCATCCGCGTCATCCTGCGGGTAAAGGGGGAAAAAGCGGTGCTGGTCAGCGATGTGGTTGCACTGGGCGGTATGCCTCCCGGTCAATACCGAACCCCCGTCGGGGGAGAAGTGGTGTTGACCCCGGATAACCGCTTGCATTTGGCTCATGACGAGCGGTTGCTGGCCGGATCGGCCTGTCCGCTGATCGATGCTATTTCGCGATTGGTGGTCAGGGGATTGGCCCCGATTGAAACGGCTTGGTCCATGGCTTCCGTTTCTCCTGCACGGTATATGGGGTGGCCGGTTAACGGAAAATGGCGGGTGGGCGATTCCCCTGACCTCGTCCAGGTCATATGGGCGAATGAGGGGCGTTTGACCATTCACTCGACTTACAAGGGAGGGCAACTCGTGTACCGACGCGTTTCTTGACACTCCACACGGCTGAAGCATCAGGCACTCCCTTTGGTCGTCGTGGCTTTCAGGCAGCTTTTTACGAGGGTTTGGGAAATCCGTAAGGGAGCAAATGCTTTCACAGGTGAGCGACTTCATCCCGCCGAGCGAAGACCCGGAAAGCGCAGAAATGAAATCGCGGGTAACTTCCTCTCAGCGAAGCATACATTGCCCGCATCTTGCCTCCGGGTCGGGGCGGCTATGACCTACTTCCATGAGGGCGCAGGTGGCGTTAGCCGAGAGAGCATTCACCAGACACACTTTAGTAAGGTTCGTCTAACTGGATAAACATGGTGGTTTCGTGTATCATCATAGCAGACAATGCCACAATATCTTGGACAACTGGGAGTGGACTCCATGTCGGCACACATTTTCGTGACGCGCGAGCTGTTTCCGGAAGTGACGGAGCAATTGAAACAATACGGACAAGTGACGATCGGTGCTCGAGACCGGGATTTGTCGCGGGAGGAGCTGTTGGAAGGGATTCGGGGCAAAGATGCGATCCTGTGTATGTTGACTGATCGGATCGACGCGGAAGTGATGGATGCTTGCCCCAATTTGCGTGTGATCAGCAATTATGCCGTCGGATACAACAATATTGACGTCGCCGAAGCCACCAAGCGGGGTATCCCCGTGACCAACACCCCTGATGTGTTGACAGAAGCCACGGCGGACCTGACCTGGGCGTTGCTGTTGGATGTGGCGCGCCGGGTGACGGAGGGGGACCGCTTGACCCGTTCCGGCCGCTGGAAGGGTTGGGGACCTCGTTTTATGCTGGGGAAAGACGTGCATGGTTCTACATTGGGCATCATCGGTTTCGGGCGTATCGGCCGGGCGGTTGCCCGCCGTGCCCAAGCCTTCAACATGCGCGTGCTTTATTATTCCCGAACACGACTCACCCCGCAGGAGGAAAATGAACTGGGCGTCATCTACCAACCCTTGGACGAGCTGTTGGCGAAAGCAGATTTCGTGTCGCTTCATGTGCCGTATACGCCAGAGACCCACCACCTGATCGGGGAAGCGGAATTGTTTCGGATGAAGCGGACCGCCTATCTCATCAATACCGCACGTGGTCCGTTGGTGGACGAGCGGGCGCTGGTGAGAGCGCTGCAAGAAGGGGAAATTGCCGGGGCTGGACTGGATGTATACGAAGACGAGCCCCGTTTGGCGGAGGGATTGGCCGAGTTGGAACAAGTGGTGTTAGCCCCTCATCTGGGCAGTGCCACGTTGGAAACACGGATGAAAATGGCGAAGTTGGCCGCGGAGAATCTGTTGTCCGTTCTCCGCGGTGAGAAGCCTCCTCATCTTGTCAACCCGGAAGTGTGGGAATGATCGGATTTCGTTCGGTTGCGGGATTGGAGCCAAAAAACCGCCGTCAATGATATCAGCAACAAGGTGACGGCGGCCCCACCTTCCAACCCGAACCTGCCGCCGGTCACCCAAGCGGGCCCCGTTTCTCTTGTAAACAAAACGGGATGTTCGATCAGATGCAGCCCGGAAACGGGAAGCGACAACATTTCCTGACACAGATTCCATGTAAAATGAAAACCGATCGGTGCCCACAATCCGCCAAAAGCCTCTTTGGCCGTCCCCAGCATGACACCTGCCAAAAAGAGATTGAGCAAAGCGAGCCAAGAGAGGTTTGGATTACCCAAATGGAGGGCACAAAATAGTAGAGACGCGGAGAAGATCCCGATGATGCGTCCCCATTGGCGTACCATGAGGGTTTGTATGTAGCCACGGACCAGGATTTCTTCACCCAATGCGATGATCAAAAAGCCAGACAGTGCGGATGTGAAATCCGTCACCGTCGATGAGGAGATGTAGAATCTGTCCACTGTCAGCAAGCCGTTTGCCAAGAGGAGTACAAACGGAACGGCGATTCCGAATGTTCCCCAACCGGCTCCGCGAAGGAATGAGCGAAACGGGGACGGTTCCGCAAAACCCAACTCATCAAGCGGCTTTTTTTCCAACCATATCCATGTCAGAAAGGCGGCCAGCACAAACGCGGCATTCTGTCCTAAGATCACGGGCATCAGGGAACGATTCACAGGATAGAGGGGGAAGAGCAATGAAACGAAAAAGACGATACCCAACATCGACAACAGGAACACGAGCAACAATTTTCCGACCAGTTTTAGCACGTTCATCCCATCTTCTCCTTTTTCGTCTCGTGATCAATCATGTCCCTTTGGACATTGTAAGACGTTCAAGCCGCCTTTGCAAAAAATGGTCTTGCTCTCTTGGACGAACGCAACAAATGTGCTAAGATATTCTTCAGCTGCAATCAACTTTCGATTGGCGAAAAAAATCCTGCACAAATGAGGTCATGAAATCGCTTACTTCCCGAAAGTGGTATCAGCATCATTCGTAATTTCATCGGGGTGAGCGATCCTGCATTTTCTTTGCGCGGTTGTAGGAAGTGCGTGATAAACAACACAACTGGTTGCATATGAATGGAACACGACACTGGGCGGGATTCCGGCCGCGACAAAGAGGATGGTCTTGTCGATAAGGGAGGAATCGGTATGACTCAACAGAAAAAAGAAGTATTGTTGACCGAAGAAGGTCTGGCCAAAGTCAAGGAAGAGTTGGAATACCTGAGAACGAAAAAGCGGCATGAAGTCGCCCAACGTTTGAAAGAAGCCATCGCGCAAGGCGACCTCAGCGAAAACTCCGAATACGATTCCGCCAAAGAGGAACAAGCTTTTGTGGAATCCCGGATAGTACAGTTGGAGAACATGATACGCAACGCCAAAATCATCAATCAGGATGCGCAAAACAAAAACTACGTCAGCATTGGAGCCAAAGTGACGATCCAGGAGTTGCCAGACGGGGAAAAGGAAACGTATGTCATCGTAGGCAGTGCGGAATCTGACCCATCAGCAGGCAAAATCTCCAACGAGTCGCCGATCGGTGCCGAGCTGATCGGAAAACGGGAAGGCGAAATTATTAATGTCCCGGTTCCGTCAGGTACGATCCAGTTCAAAATCCTGGAGATTAACTGAGCTGTCATATCGAGAACCGTTTTCCAAGCCATGTGTTTCCGGTGACCGATTCGCTGGACGAGGCGGGAAAACGGTTCTCATTTCACCTCCATCGTTTGATGGAGGTGTTTGTTTCATCGTTTTATTTTGAAAATAAATTTTATTCAGTTTTTATGATTGGAGAGGAGAGAAGCGAATGAACAAACAACCGGAAGCCGGGCTGTTTCAGCCCGAAAAGGTATTCATCGGCGGATACAGTGAGGAAGAGAGACGACCGGATCCGTTTGTGGCTGTTTCATTTGCGGATGAGCGAAGCGCCAAGGCTGCATACGTCCGATTGAAAGAAGGAGAAAAAGATTGGCGGATTCGCATAGAGTCGTCCGGGGAAAATGTGCGCGTGGTGTTGGAGCAGGAGGGAGCGTCACCACTGTATGTGGAGGATATTTGGAAAGATGAGACTTGGCACTTTTTCTCGTCATACTACCATCAATCCACCTGTGTGCTCTTGATGATGGCGGTGGAGGAGGAAGTGCGCCCGGATTGGTCGATCCGTTTAGCAAAAGAACAAGTCCGAGTGGAGTGAAGATGAAACATGCTGAGAAGTGAAAGTCCCAAGTGTCCGAGAGTGGTGACGATTGTGGCAATAACGTCAAGCACGACCTCTTTCCGGACGTGCTTGACACCATCAGTCTGGGGTGGTTGGGATCAGTAAGCGATTGTGAAGCGCTTGGGATAAAACGGGGAGGGGGGATTCCTTGTCAAAGCCGCTCTCCTCAGTATAAAACCATCATTTCCCAATCATAATAACATGGAGACATCACCGGATTCAGGGGGGAGCGGCATGAAAAAGCGCGTCGTCATCACTGGGATGGGAGCATTGACCCCGATCGGCCAAGATGTAACCAGCTTTTGGGAGGGATTGCAGGAAGGGCGGAGCGGTGTGCGGTCTATTTCGCGCTTTGATCCAACCGGATTTCCGACGACGATCGCGGCGGAGATCCCGGATTACGATCCGCTCGATCATTTTGAGGCCAAGGTGGCGCGCCGGATGAGCCGTTTTGCCCAGTATGGGCTGGTGGCTGCTCGTGAAGCGGTTCGGCATGCACAACTGGTGATGGATCGGGTCGATCCGGTGCGCGTCGGGGTGATGGTGGGAACCGGAAGCGGCGGGTTGGATCGCATTCAGGAGGAATACCAAAAGGTGTTGCAAAACGGCTCCCAAAAGTTGTCCCCGTATTTGGCACCCGCTATGCTGGCCAATATGGCGTCGGGTGAAATCGCGATCGCACTGGGGGCCAAAGGGCCTTCTGCGGCTGTGGTGACGGCTTGCGCGACGGGAAGTAGTTGCATCGGTGAAGCGATGCGGATGATCCAATATGGAGAAGCGGATGTGATGATTGCCGGCGGTACAGAGGCGCCGATCACACCGCTCGGGTTGGCTGCCTTTTCCCGGATCCGCGCATTGTCCAGGCGAAACGGGGAACCGCAAAAGGCTTGTCGTCCCTTTGATCGGAACAGGGACGGATTTGTCGCTGGAGAGGGAGCGGGGGTGGTGGTGCTGGAATCGCTGGAGCATGCTGTGCAAAGAGGTGTCCCGATTCTTGCCGAATTGATTGGATACGGTGCGACGACGGATGCACATCACATCACAGCCCCCTCTCCCGATGGCGCCGTTGCTGCCGAAGCGATGGACCGGGCATTGACTGATGCGGGTTTGTCGCCGGAACAAGTGGACTACATCAATGCACACGGAACGAGCACCCGCGCCAATGATGCGGTGGAAACGATGGCTATCAAGCGGGTGTTTGGGGAGGCGGCGTACCGAATTCCGATCAGCTCGATCAAATCGATGATCGGACATCTGTTGGGTGCGGCGGGGTCGGTGGAACTGATCGCATCAGTAGAAACGATTCGACATGGCGTCATTCCACCCACTATCAATTGTGACACGCCAGAGGAAGGGTTGGATTTGGATTACGTCCCACATACGGCCCGAAAACGGGATGTGCAGGTGGTCATGAGCAATTCATTCGGTTTCGGGGGACATAATGTCAGTCTGATCGTCCGGCGATGGGACCCAAGGGACGAATCCCTGATCACCAGCTGAAAAACGACTGAAAGTGGCCCAATGATCCAGGTGGGTCTTTTTCCTTCGCTTCAGCTGAAAGAATGCTCACGGGAAAAAGGCCACCCCAGAAAGTCAACATGGGTGGCTGTCTTTTTCCGACTATTCGCTGTCTGATTCCTCGGATTCTACGTAGTGTTTCAGTGCAGCCATCTTGTTTTCCCAAAACCGCTCGAAATAGGAAAGCCAATGCTTCAATTCGAGTAGTGGCTCCGGTTGGAGACTGTATCGCGTCTCCCGCCCGACTTTTCGCTGCTTCACAAGTCCTGCATCCGACAAAATGCGCAGATGTTTAGAGACAGCCGTTCGGCTCATCGGGAAGTGCTCGCTGATCCCGGTGACATGCATCTCTTGATCGGCAAGCAACTTTAAAAGCTGACGGCGGGTAGGATCGGCAATCGCTTGAAATACGTCATGCTTCGGTAAGGCAGCACCCATCTTATGCCTCTACCACCTCGCGGAGTTTTTCGGTCACGATCGACTTCCAACCATGATCCATTCTGTTGTGTGCTTCCGAATGATTTAATCCCGATTCCGGGATGGTTTCATCAGGTTCTCCCCAACCCGAATGAGTCAGGGTAAATTGTGTTTTGCCTTCCAGCTCCTTCAATTCAAACGAAACGCGCCAACCGAACTCACCCCAAGCAAAGGAAAGTCGGTGTGGAGGATCGATCTCCATCACTTTGCATGGTGTGGGTCCGAAAGGGGTCTGCAATGTGAATTCATACCCTACTTTTGGCTGGAAATCATTGGGCATTAACCATGCTGCGATGCCTTCTGACGTGGAGACAGCTTCCCATACTTTTTGAATAGGTGCCTGAAATACGGCTGTGTGACGGATTGCTGGAAGTCTACCTCTGTTATTTCCCTGCATTTTGAGAGCCCCCAATCCATTTGATATGAAACCATTAGGTTTCGCATTGATT
The DNA here is from genome assembly GCF_030433435.1 of Polycladomyces subterraneus. NCBI lineage: Bacteria > Bacillati > Bacillota > Bacilli > Caryophanales > Thermoactinomycetaceae > Polycladomyces > Polycladomyces subterraneus. The sequence continues at coordinate 19,005 of NZ_JANRHH010000028.1, read as the reverse complement.
ATATGAAACCAATTGGTTTCACGTCAAGTGTTCGAGAGGGGGAGAATCAAAGGGGATCGGTGTTTTTCAATGGCATTTGGTACCTTTGCAATATATAATCCTGCCTCTGATGGAGGCAGGATTGGGTGAAAATCCGTGAGTTCCGATTTTCCGTTTTTAGCTTCGCGCACGACGGGAAATAAAGAGGATAACCTTTTCCGCCAACCAATCTTTGAGCAACATCGTTTGAGCAGCGAGGAAGAGAGACGCAGGTATCGCGAGGGGAGACGGTTTTTTGCGATTCCCTAGCTGTCCGGACGCTGCAACTGGTGGATCAAATGGGTAAGCGGTCGGGAAGTGCGGTACTCCACCCATTGGCGTTGTGTGTTGCGGACCAGCAGTCGCGGGGCATCCCACGTTGAGGAAGGTTGCGTGACGATCACCTCTTTGATGGGGTAGCCGATGGGAGAACGCGGCAATACAACCGGCGACGGGAATCGGAACAGCAGGTAACGCGACGGAAGTTGGTAGGAACTGAGTCCGGCCATTTGTTCGATACCGTTCAACACACGTTCCAGTTCATGATGAGTGATTCGGGTGACAGGGACCGGAACAAGCTGTTGATTGTGGACACGATAGGCTTTCACATACGCCACTTTGGGTACCATCGGCGACATAAACGCGTGCGGAGCCGACGGTAACCACAAAAGAATCGCTGCCAACAAACCCCAACCCGCAAGGCGGGTAACCTTCATCACAAGCGCCTCCTTCAGTGGTCGATTCGCCCTTAGTTTGGAAAAAGAGGAAAGGTTTCATACCCCCATCCGCCGAAAGGGTGAAAGAAAAGAAATCGGAGAAGGACTCGGAATACCGTCAATTCGCACGACGGGAAGGAAGGAGACGATGGTGAGCTATCCAGGTTTACTGGAATCGTTGGGATAAATGAGAGTAGTTGGTGACGGTGGAGAGGATGGTCGAAAGCTGCATCTCGTCAATGACAGTACTCGTGCACATACAACGCTATGAAATCAATCATATTGATATTGTAGGGTGTCAAAATGAAAAGATCTTTCTCATTGAACTTCCGTTTGAATGCATCCCACTTAATTCATCTCAACATGTTTTTTCTGACGATAAGAGCGGATTTTTGTTCCTTATACATCAATCAAGAGGTCCTGCAAAATCAATTAGGTCATTGACAAAGTCCGCGGGCTCCGATTTCCCATAAGCGACCTTTGGCTGCAGAAAGAGGAGAGAGGGAAAACAACTCACCCGAAATCGCGATGGTAGACTACTTTTGTCAGCAGTCTCAATCAATAGAGCAATGTAGAACAGGCATCATCATTCCGTGGTCTGGTGACGGGGAAAAAAGCAAAAGGAGGCACCACGGATGTTACCCAAACATCATGTCGCAGCGGCCGGAATTGTGTGGGACGATACCAAAGGAGTACTGCTCATTCAACGTGCCGACAACCATCATTGGGAGCCACCGGGTGGCGTGGTGGAGTTGGATGAAGCGCTGGATACGGCAGTGATTAGAGAGATCCGGGAAGAAACCGGGATCGAGGTCAAAGTGATTCGTTTGATCGGGGTGTACAAAACCATCGGTCGAAACGATACTCATGTGGTTAGTCTCGTCTTTTTGTGTAAGCCGGTAGGCGGCACGTTGCAACTGAGTTCCGAAACGGTCAATGTCGGTTATTTCCCGATTGAGATGGCGATGAACATGGTCAAACGCAAATGGATTCGCATTCGGTTGGAAGACGCAATCCGCGAATGGAAAGATGTTCCGGTTCGATCCTACCTTCACCCTGAGAAGTGAAAAGCCGACAAACGGATTCGTCCGTTTGCCGGCTGTTGATTGGGAACGAGGTTAACCGGAAGAAATGAGTGCTGTGTCGGATTACTTATGAATGATGTGCGGTTTGACGCTGCGAAGAAATGCTTCCACTTTGACGCGGTCTTCCAACGGCACGTTGTATTTGCGCAAGGCACCGTTCAAATGCTTAATCGCTATTTCGTAGTGCTCATGCGTGATGTTCATCCCCTTGTGGGATTCGCGCAGGGTAGCACCTTCGTATTTATGGGGACCGCCCAGCGCGTAGCTCATGAAGTAAGAGATCTGGTGCTTACGGAGTTTTTCCATGTCTGTGTATCGAAAATAATGGCTGACTTCTTCATCTTTGATCATCCGATCGTAGAACTCGTTCACAACGGCTGCAATGGCTTTTTCTCCACCCAGCTTCTCGTACAGGGTTGCCACTTCTGTTTCCCTCCATTTCAAAAACAAAGACAAATGATCTATGAGTCCAATCATGGATCGGAGGCGGGAAAAAAGTCGAATAAGACACACAGGATGTCTTAACTGTAACAAATAGGGGATTTGATAGATGTGAAATAAATCACACCATATGATTTTTTCTGTTTAACCGATTTGTGTGTGCGGGCAATCGACTAGCTCCTTTAATCGGTGAACGTGAACCACGAGATGTCCCTCTTGCAGATGGACATGTCCCTCTCGTTTCAGGCGGTTCATCACACGGCTGACCGTTTCGCGTGTGGCACCGATCATCTGCGCGAGTTCCCGGTTGGTGTACCGCTCCTTCAGGCAAATACCCTGTTGATGAGGCTCGCCCACGGTACGGGCCAGACGGAGGAGTAAAAAGATCACGCGCTCGTATGCGTCATGAACGATGGACTCGTTCAGTTGCTGTTCCAAATCGCTGATTTGCTGTCCCATGGTTTGAATTAACCGAATAGTGAGCTCGGGATGAGTACGAAGCAATTGTTCCATGTCTTCTTTGGGCATGACCAAGAGGTGAGAGTCCTCGACCGCTTGGGCGTCGGCATGAAAACAAGCCTCCCGAAAAAAGCCAAAGTGCGGGAAGAAATCTCCGCTGTGACAATAGGAGATGAACATCTTGCTCCCTTCCGGGTCTGTTCGGTATATTTTGATTTTCCCCCGATAGACGATAAAGACCTTGTCGATTCTTTCCCCCCGCAAACACACGACTGTCCCCCGTTTGACCTTTCGTTCGATCAGTGTGTGACTCACCGTTTCCAACGCTTCAGTATTGATGCCGTGAAACAGGGGCAATGTTTGTAAAAAACGCGCGATGTGGTTCAACGTGGATCACCTCCGGGGTGTCCGGCAACCGCGTTCAGCACCAGCTCTCATCTAGAGTGTAAGTGATTTTGCGGTACATAGCAAACCTGCTGTCCTCTCGTGCGACGAACGGATCATGTTTCGATTATGTAAAAAAATCCTATTGAAACAGAAAATGGGCCCCGGCGCGGGCATCGTTTCTCGACCGGGGACCCTGGGTATTTATTTTTCCGGAGATGTTTCTGGTGCTTCCGTCTCCGTCCCCCACTGTGTTGCTTCGGACAAATGCGGATTCATTCCCCACATCTCCTGGATCGCGGCGGTGACGTGGGTGTGGGGGTCATTTTCTGCTGGATACGCAGCCATCTGACCATCCTGCAATTCAGTCGGGCGTGTTGATTTTTTCGGCTGTTTCACGAACATGCCTCCTTAGGCAGTGGGTTTTCCGTTTGCGGATTGGTATAATGCAGAAAAGAATCTGCTTTTTTCATCGTTTCACCGTTGGACCGGCGTTATGTAGAAAAATTTCACCATCGAAAACGGAAGAGGGATCGAGATGACGGGAACGATTGTTCTGCATCCCGTAGACTCGGCGGGATGGGGGATGGGCTGGGATGACCCCACCCGATTTTCCGGTTGCAAACGGGTGGATTATCTGGTTCCCGGCACGCGCATGGCCAGGGAACTTCACCGTCGCTACCTGCCTTTCCTACGGGATCAACGGGACGTGCATTTCGGCACATTTGACCAATTTGTTCGCGAGTTGTTGCAGGACCGGCGCAAGCGTCTACTTTCCGCCATTGAGCAGGAATGTCTGGTGCAACAGGCTGTCAGCACCGCTGATCGGGAAGAACCATATACATACTTTCGCGGGTGGAAATCGCGTCCGGGTTGGATTAAAAAGATGGAGACTTGGATCGGAGAAATCAAGCGGTCTGGCGTACTGCCCGAACGACTGATAGCGCTTTGGCACGATCGCGGTCCCAAAGAACGTGAATTGGCGCGAATCTATCGGGCCTATCAACAGTTGCTGTCAGACAGCGGAGCGTTCGACCACGAGGAGGCGTACTACCAAGCATTACAAGCATTACGACAGGGACAGGCACGATTGCCGGAGTATGTGGTTGCTGAACATTTTCACGATCTGTCTCCTCTGCAGGAGCAGTTGCTGATCCAGCTGGTCACCTCTGGTGTCCCAGTTGAGTTGCATTTGGTTTGGGACGAGACGCGTCCCCGTTTGTTCAAAGAGACGGAACAAACCATGGAACGCTTGCGGCAACGCGGCTTTTCCGTAAGACGGGTTTCGGTTGAACCGACCGAGGAGCGTCGAGTTACTGCATTGGAACATATGGTCCGCACAGCGTTTGCCGTCCGTCCGGAACGACAAGCGGCGGATGGAGCGGTGGAAGTGTTGTCCGCCCCCGGTGTGGAGCAGGAGACCCGGATGGTGGCGGGCAGTGTCAAACGATGGTTGTCGGAGGAAAACGGCTCGTTATCGGATGTGGTTTTGATCGTACCGGACCTGGATACATACTTGTCCCCGCTCGTACGAGCGTTGTCGGAGGCGGGACTGCCCGTCGCATCGCCGTGGACGGTACCGCTTCGCCATCATCCGGTGATGGAGACGATCTTGACCGCGATGGCCGTTCGTATGGGACGGGAAGAGGAGCGCATCGCCCTGATGCAGAGCCCGTTTGTGCCATGGGGAAGTGAGGCCGATCGACGGTTGTGGTTGAAGGCTTACGAACGGTGGAATGCGCCACAGAGCTTGGCGGAATTGGAATCATGTATGGGTCGAGCAGAGATCATCCCCGACGACGGAAACGAGACGGAACCAGCGGTATGGTCGGGCTTGTTGGCGTTGTATCGCTGGGTGGAAAGCATCCCGTTGAACGCTTTGTGGCGGGATTGGTTGGCGTGGTTGGAATCATGGGTGGCTGAGCTGGAACAGCCGTCCCGGTATCGCACGTTGGCGAAAGACCCGCGGATGTTGCCGTTTCTGGCGGAAGAGATGCAGGCATTCGCCTTGATCAGGGAAATCGTTCAGGAATGGAAACACGTCGACCCGTCTGGATTTGCCGGGGAAGCATTAGAATTGCGCACGTTGGCCGGCATGCTGGAACGGGCGGCGATGCGGAAACGGGTGCGCAAAAAGCCGGGACGTCGTGGTGGGCTTCGCATTTTGGAGCCCAACCAGATCCGCTGGGACCGATACCGGGCAGTATGGGTGCTGGGATGTGCGGAAGGGGAGTGGCCACGCCCCATCCACGATGACTGGCTGTTGCCGGATGAGGAGCGTGTACGTCTCCGCCAAGAAGAATTGCGCTTGATGACCTCTGATCAGCTGCGGCATCGGCAATTATTGCCGTTTTTCCTATGCGCTTCGTCTGCCGAGTCACACTTGGTTTTTTCCTATCCGCATGCGGATGAATCCGGATCGTCGCGCTTGCCGTCCCCATTTTTGCAAGAACTGTTGGCGGTGTGGACAGAGACGGATGTGATCCACCAGCGGCGGGATGTATCCCATATGCTCCCCGACCGATTCGAGGCGTGTTTTTCTAGGAAAGAAGGATTGGCTCGAGCGGTCTCGCTGTTGTCCCAAAACGGAACAGCCGATCCTGTGACAGAACGAAAGCAAGCGATCACCTTGCTGAAAAACGAAGCGCGCAGGCAACCGGAACGTACTTGGCATTGGTTGGAGCGGTTGCGGGTAGAACGTGTGCGTCTCTCTGGAAATGCCGCTGCGTTTGCCGGTCAGTTGCGCCCGTCACTGTGGAAGAAACACGGTTTTTCCTTGCAGGATCGCGTCTGGAGTCCCGCGGAGTTGAATCAGCTGATGCAGTGCCCGTTCCACTATTTTGCCGACCACCTGTTGCAGGCACGGGAGCCTGAGCCCGCACGACGGGAGTGGGCGGCGCTGGATCGGGGACATGTTTGGCATCGGGTATTGAGCCACTTCTGGCGCGGATGGGAGGAAGTACGCCTTTCTCCGGATACATGGGAAAAGGCGATGGAGCGGTTGGATGTGCTGGTGGACGCGTTGTTCGAACAGTTGTTGACCGAGGCCGCAGCATTGGCCCGCGATCCTTTCCGTTTGGAGGTGGAAAAGGAGCGGATCAAACAACAACTGTCCGCCGTTTTGTCACATGAATGGCATTGGCGCGGGGTGGACGGCTCCGGCATGCGTCCGGTTCATCTGGAGTTGTCTTTCGGCATGACCGATCCTAACCTGATCCACCGTGGTGAAATGGATCCACAATCGACCCCACATCCGGTACGGATTCACCTGCCGGGAGATGTGACGATCCGGGTGCGTGGAAAAGTGGACCGAGTTGATGTGGATGGAGAAGGTTATTATGCCGTGTATGACTACAAATCGGGTGCGGTGGTCGATCCCAAGCGGATCAGGGAAGGAGCGCATTTGCAATTGCCTTTGTTTCTCTGGGTGGTCCAGCAAGTGTTGGGTCTGGACCCCGCTAAGGCCGTGGGAGCTGCTTATTACACGCCAGGCACACGGCAGAACGGCAAACCGCCCACCAATAACCGAAACCAAGGATTGTGGCGGAAGGAAGCGACGGAACGTACGGGCATCCATACGCGGGTGAAGGGATTGCTGGATGAGGAGGAATGGACGAACACGATGGAAGCGATCGGGCAACGGCTCAGCCGTCAGCTTCGTCGAGCCGAAAAGGGGGATTTTGCGGTTGAGCCGACGTGGGAGTGCCCTTCGCATTGCCCTCACCGGACGATTTGCCGTTGGGATGTCACGTTGTCACTGGCAGAGAAAGGGGAAGGAGAGGAATGACCCACTCGTTCACGCCGGATCAATGGGAAGCCATCAACACACTGGATGTGGACTGTATCGTTTCTGCCGGTGCGGGATCAGGTAAAACGCGCGTACTGGTGGAGCGGTACCTGCGCATCTTGTCCACCCATTCGGATGATCCCGATATCTTGGATCATATCGTTGCCATCACCTTCACGGAAAAAGCTGCCGCGGAGATGAAAGAGCGTATTCGTCTGGGAGTGACGGAGCGGCTGGAAGCTGCTCGGAAAAATAACACCGCTGAAGAAGCGTGGTGGTATCGCCTTCTGTCGGAAATGGAACGCGCCCGCGTGATGACGATTCACGCATTTTGTGCCCGTTTGCTGCGGGAATATCCGATCGAGGCCGATGTGGATCCCGATTTTACCGTGATGGATGAGACGGAAGTGGCATGGTGTCTGGCGAATGCCTCTGAACGGGCAGTTTCCGCTGTACCGCAAACAACCGAATTGAGTGAGGAAGTGAAACGGGCGTGGGAGACATGGGTGACCGGAGTGGGAATCACCCGTGCCGCCCGTGAATTGACCGCGTTGTACCGGCAGATGACGGGGATGGGCTGGGGGCCTGGGGAGTTGGCCGAGCGGACGTACCGAGACCTAGAGAAACTGACGGATCGGTTAGCAGAAGAAGAACGGGAGATGTCGCTCTCGTTGTTGTCTGCCGGTCGCGCGCTGATGGAAATCACGGGCGGAAAACGCGTCCAAGCGTTCCAGATGGAATGGCCGGAACTGGAACGGCGTTGGCTTGCAGCTGGTTCCCGGATGGAGAAGCGGGATGTGCTTACACAGTTGGAAGCGTTGTTGAGCGGGAACTGGGGGCGAAAAGAGGAGATCCTTCTGCCGCGGGACCGGATGAAGCAGCACCTCCAGCGACTAAATGAAGTCGTGGACGGATGGCTGTCGCTCCCGGAAGAGCGACGGTTGATCGACGCCGTCCTGTGGGCGGTTTCCTTTCTGCACGAAGCGTACGAATCGGCGAAACAAAGACTGGGCGGGTTAGATTTCGACGAATTGCAATTGCGTGCCTGTCGGCTGTTGGAAGACCATCCACATGTGCGTTTGGAAGTGAGTCGGCGGATTCGGTATCTGATGGTGGACGAATTTCAGGATACCAACGAATTGCAGAAGCGGCTGATCGATTTGCTTTGCCGGGAACCCGACGGACGGACGATCCCGGGCAAACGGTTCGTCGTCGGTGATCCCCAGCAGTCGATCTACCGGTTTCGTGGCGCCGATGTATCCGTGTTCGGAAAAACGAAAACGGAACTGTTGTCCGAGGGCGGGAAAGCCGTTTCGATGCGGAATAATTTCCGCTCCCATCCTGATGTCGTGTCGTTTGTCAATGCCTTGTTCACCCGGCTGATGCCTGATCATCCCGATACCGGCAGTATGTACGAACCGGCAACCGCACGCGGCAGCTCAGATACCAATCCGCCCTGCGTGGAGTGTTTGGTCATTCCCCAAGCTGAAGAGGGGGAACGCGAGGATCGGCATGCCCGGGAAGCTCGGTGGTTGGCCCAACGCATCGGGGAGATGATCGAAGAGGGGACGCGTCCCGGTCAGATCGCTATCTTGTTTCGAGCCATGACCCATGTCAAATGTTATGAACGGGCGTTGGCAGAAGTGGGGGTACCGTTTTATGTAGTGAAAGGACGCGGGTTTTACGACAGGCAGGAAGTGCTGGATGTGCTTCATTTCCTCAGGTTTTTGCACGATCCGGACGATGTCCTGTCATTGGTGGGTGTGTTGCGATCCCCGTTTTGTGCGGTTTCGGACGAAACCATCTTTCTGTGTGTTCAAGCGGGGGCCTGGTCGATGTCACCGGCGTCTTGGCCGGAAGTGGACGGCCTCGCCGAATCGGAGCGGATGAAATTGTCCCGTTTTGCAGCACTGTTGGAACAAGCCCGTTTGCGCATCGGACGTGTTTCGGTGTCGGAGCTGATCCGGTTTCTATTGGACGAGAGCGATTACCGGCTGGTGGTGTGGGGAACGCCGTCCGGCAAACAGGCTAACGCCAATTTGGACAAGCTGATCCGATTGGCTGGCACCCGGCGCGATGCAGCGGCATTTTCTTTGACCTCTTTTTTGCGGATGATGGATCGGCTTCGCGAAGAACCTGTCCCGGAAACGGAAGCGTCGGTGGAATCCGACGACGGCGACAGCGTGAAACTGATGACCATCCACCAGGCTAAAGGCTTGGAGTTTCCTGTTGTCTTCATACCGGATCTCTCTTGGCGTCGCAACCGCCCGACACCGGAGCTGTTGGCGGATGCGGAAGTGGGCTTGGCGGTCCGTCTGCGTACCCCGCATGGGGTTAAACAGGAAACCTACCGCTGGCGTCAGCTCCAGGAGCGGGAAGAGAGATTGGAAATCGAGGAATCGGTTCGCCTGTTTTACGTGGCTGTCACCCGTGCCAAGCAACGGCTCGTGCTTAGTGGGCAGCCGGAAGAACACAAGCAAGCCAAAAAAGGAGAGCCTCTCCTTTCCGTCGATTCGTGGAGCCAATGGCTGGACGGTGTGCTGGGGTGGGAGAACATCGATGAAGAAACGGGCAAATGGACATTTCCCGACGGGGAAACGTGGATTCGCGTCCGCCGGGTGAAAGCCGGGGAGGCGGCTGCTCTGCCGTCGGCTCATGCCGAGTTGGACTCCGTGCTGTTGACATCCCGTACTTGGTTTGAACGGAAAAGTGGTGAGAATGGTGAGACGGACAACTCACCATGGGCACTGATTGAGCCGCGCCGGTTGACAGAGCGTGACGGTTTGGGTATCAGTGTGACCGATTTGATGACGCTGTTCAATTGTCCGCGTAAATATCTCTACAAACGGTGGATTAACGTCCCCACCGAGGTGGAAACTGAGCGGAATACCATGGAGACGGATGAGGAAGTCTCACCCGTACCGTTGGCTGCCACATTGATCGGCAGTGTGGTCCACCGCGTGATCGAGTGCTGCCCCGACGATGTCTTCCGGGCAGATGAGTTGGTGGAGGTATTTCGGTCCGCAGTGGTCGAGTACAATGGGTACCGGGCAGACATTCCCGCATTGTGGGACGAAGTTCGCCCGCTGTTGCAAACTTATCTGGACAGCCGTTTCCATCTCCAACCCAAGCGGGAGGATTGGAAGGAAGTACCTTTTGTTCAACGCGTCGCCGGATTGGAAGTGGAAGGGATTATCGATCGTCTGATTCAGCACGAAAACGGCGAATGGGAGTTGGTCGACTATAAAACCAACCGGGTGACCGATCATGGTTGGGATGTGCTGGCCCGGGAGTACGAGCCGCAATTGCGGCTTTATGCGTGGGCTGCCCATAGCCAGTGGGGTGTGCTGCCCCGACAGGCGGTACTGGTGTTTCTCCGTGCCAACCGTGAAGTGACAGTGAAGGTGACGCCCGAATCGATCCGGGAAACGGAGGAACAATTGCACAAGGCAGCCGAATGGTTGTTGAACGAAGATGATCCCGACCGGTTTGAACCCCGTCCCGGTGCGCGTTGCGCCGCGTGCGATTTTCGGGAGATCTGCCCAGCTGCGGAAACTGGAGAGCGCATCCGTTTCATGGAAGTATGAACGGGAAAAACCAAAACCACGAAAATCGCGTTATGGATGAAGGAGTATGTGAAAAAGGGTGTTGCGGCCGTCCGACACAAGGAATTTACCGGACATGGAACCGCAACACCCTGGGAGTGGAGGAGAGGAGATGAAGATCCAAACGATCACACTTGTCCGAAGATGGGTATCCCGTCAGTGGGCCAAACCATGGGTTCGTCGGCTGACGTGGGGATTGGCCGGTTTCGTTGTCATCTTTTTGATCGGCATCAATATCGCGATCGCGATGACTGATGTCGACTCCTTAGCCAAGCCGGTGGATCAGCCGACCATCATTTATGACCGATATGGGCGGGTGGCCAGCAAAATCATGATGTCAAACCGGGAAGGGGTGAAATTCCGGCAGATCCCCCCTTACTTGATCCATGCGGTGATTGCTACAGAGGATCGTCGGTTTTACGAACACGGGGGCGTTGATTACATTGGCACTCTGCGGGCATTATGGGTCAATTTGCTGTCCGGGAAGACGGTTCAGGGCGGCAGTACTTTGACCCAGCAACTGGCCAAGAATGAATTCTTGACACAGGATCGCACGTTGGAGAGGAAATTGAAAGAGTTTTTGTATGCCAAGAAAATCGAACGCACTTATTCCAAAAATCAAATCCTCGAGATGTATCTCAATCGAATCTATTTCGGTGAAGGGGCCTGGGGGATCAAACAGGCTGCACGCACCTATTTTGGCAAGGACGTCAGCCAGCTGACGCTGGGTGAATCGGCGATGCTGGCGGGGATGATCAAAGCGCCTTCCGCCCTGTCTCCCTACAAGCATTTCAATCAGGCGATGGAGCGTCGGAATGTCGTTTTGCGATTGATGAAAGATCAGGGCTATATCACTGAACAGCAGATGAAACAGGCGGAAAACCAAGACATCGTGCTGGAGCGGAAAAAGCGGGATCCGTACAACGGAAAGTACCCATGGTACGTAGATGCCATTATTCAGGAAGCCATCAGCAAATATGGGCTGACGGCCAACGAGGTACTACACGGAGGATTGCGCATTTACACGGAACTGGACCCCCGTATGCAACGGGTGGCGGAAACTGTGTACAACGACGACAGTCTGTTCCCGCAAAGCAAGGCGGATCAGCTGATCCAGAGCGGCGCCGTTCTGTTGGACCCGTCCACAGGGGGTATCCGGGCATTGGTTGGTGGCCGCGGAGAACACGTTTTCCGCGGATTCAACCACGCGACACAGTTGAAACGTCAGCCGGGCTCGGCGCTCAAACCGTTGGCGGTGTACACCCCGGCGCTGGAACAGGGTTGGCAGATCGGATCGGTTCTCAAAGACGAACCGATGGATTTCGGTGGTTACCGCCCGCAAAACCACGATGGACATTATCTCGGCCGTTTGACGATGTATGAGGCCGTGATCGATTCCGCCAATGTTCCGGCAGTTTGGCTGCTGCAACAAATCGGTATCGACAAAGGAATCGGTGCGCTGGAACGGTTTGAAATCCCAATTACCAAGGAGGACCGTCAGTTGGGTCTGGCGTTGGGCGGTTTGAGGGAAGGGACTTCGCCGCTTAGAATGGCGCAGGCCTACTCCGTTTTCCCCAACAACGGTCTGATGGTGGAAGCCCATACCATTCGCAAAATCGAGACGGCGGACGGAGAACAGTTGGGGCGCTGGTATAAAAAAGTGACACGGGTGACCAGTAAAAAAGTGGCGCAGTCCATTACCTACATGTTACGCGGTGTTGTGTTGGAAGGAACCGGGAAGCAAGCACGAATTCCAGGAAGGGAAGTAGCAGGAAAAACTGGTACCACACAAATGCCGGGTATGAACGATGGGAACAAGGACAACTGGTTCGTCGGCTACACGCCGCAACTAGTGGGGGCGGTATGGCTCGGCTACGACAAAACGGATGCGCAACATTTTCTCCGAACTGCCGCAGGGGATAGTGCGGCAATCATTTTCCGGGAAATGATGTCCCGTGCGTTGGCAGGCCAACCGGCCCAGGCATTTCGTCTGGACACCGTTCACCTGAGCAAACCGCCCAAGATCGATCGCAGCCCCAAACCCCAGCCCAAACCGCAAACACCTGAGGAAAAGGCAGCCAAAAAAATCAAGGAAGGCTTGAAAGATTTGTGGAAGCAAGAGGAAAAACGGATCAAGGAGAGTTTGAAGAAGAAAAAGCATGAATGGGAGAAACGATTGCAAGAGTGGCGGTTGCATTGATTCTATGGAAATGATTTTGGAGCCGTCTCCCGGCTGGTGGGAGACGGCTTTCCCCAAGCTGTTATCACTCCCGTTCCAATGCACTGTTGCTTTGAAAAATCTTGGTATTGTGTTAAAACAAAGATATACTATGATATACTATTATGCATGAGATCGGCAAAAAGGAGAGAGCCATGATGGAATGGCTACATGAATTTTTTCAGGCACTGATAGCGGGTTTTGGACGCATTATTCTTACCGCGATGATTTTGTGGATGGTCTCCCTGATAGTCCTGTTGTTTCGGGAGCTGTTCCGACCGGGAGACATTCATTTTCGCAGTTATTTGTACCGTGTGTGGAAATGGCTGTTGTGGAGTTTTGAAATCGCTTCGTACGGCGGTGTTATCGTGGCACCGGTTCTCATGTACCGAACGGAGGAATACCTGAAATACGGCATGCTGCTGTTTGCGGCGCTCGTCTTTTCTGCCGTACTCATTCATCTTAGGAGAAATACGAAATTGTTTACATGGCGTGCGGCGGAGCATTCGAAAGAAAAGACGAATAAATGACCGATCCAAGGAATGCCAGAAGTCGTCTCTCATCTTTTTCGAAAGCGTTGTTAGAAAGATGGGAGACGACCTATTTCTTTTGCCAATCACTTCTATAACAGCTGCTGTCGTTTTCCAACGGTCTTTCCCTGTTCTTTCCTCCATTTAGCAGACACGAGCGGATGAAGCGTCTCACCCTGCATGGGTTAGCCGCCATCGCGAAGTTGACGAGCTTTTGTCAATCCTCTGAGAATCTCCCACTGCCTCTTTACTTTCCATCTGCCTTAATAGATAATTAAAGGAAAAACTTCGGATATTGAACGGGTGAAACTGGCAATGCCGATTGAGCAGCTCTTGGAGAAAGCGGCACGATATCTCAGTGAAGAAGATCTGAAAAAAGTGGAGAAAGCATATCAATTTGCGAAACAAGCGCATGAAGGCCAGTTTCGCAAATCGGGCGAGCCGTATATCCACCACCCGGTAGCTGTGGCCGAGATCCTGGTCGATCTACAGATGGATGCGATCACACTGATGGCTGCCATGTTGCACGATGTGGTGGAAGATACGGGTGTAACGCTGGACACATTGAAAGAAGAGTTCGGGGAAACGGTGACGCAATTGGTGGACGGCGTCACGAAACTGAAAATCCGGATGAATTATAAATCGACCGAAGAACACCAGGCGGAAAACCACCGCAAGATGTTCGTGGCGATGGCGCAAGACTTCCGGGTGATCCTGATCAAGCTGGCGGACCGATTGCACAATATGCGCACGCTGAAGCACTTGCCCGAGGAAAAGCAACGGCGCATCGCCAACGAGACATTGGAAATTTTTGCGCCGTTGGCTCATCGTCTGGGTATTTCCCGGATCAAGTGGGAGTTGGAGGATACGGCGCTACGCTATCTCAATCCCCAACAATATTACCGGATCGTCAATCTGATGCGCAAAAAACGGGCAGAGCGTGAGCAATATATCGAACAAGTGGTCAAAACGATCCGGGAACGGCTGGAACAAACGGGAATCGAAGCAGAGATTTCCGGTCGTCCCAAGCACATTTACAGTATCTACAAAAAAATGGTGACCCAGCACAAGCAGTTTAACGAGATTTACGACTTGCTGGCGGTCCGTGTCATCGTTGACACCATCCGTGATTGTTATGCAGTGTTGGGGATTATTCACACCATATGGAAACCGATGCCTGGTCGGTTTAAAGACTATATAGCCATGCCTAAGACCAACATGTACCAGTCGCTGCACACTACCGTGATCGGCCCGAAAGGAGAACCGATCGAAGTTCAGATTCGGACCAAGGAGATGCACCAAACGGCCGAATATGGGATCGCGGCTCACTGGGCATACAAAGAAGGGCAAAGTTACCAACCGGGCTCCTTCGAGGATAAATTGAAGTGGTTCCGCGAAATCATGGAACTGCAGCAAGAGGCTAAGGATGCCAGGGAGTTCATGGAAAACCTGAAAATGGATCTGTTTTCCGACTCCGTGTTCGTATTTACCCCCAAAGGGGATGTCATCGAACTGCCGGCCGGATCGGTTCCGTTGGATTTTGCCTACCGCATTCACACCGAAGTGGGCAACAAATGCATCGGCGCCAAGGTGAACGGGAAGATCGTACCACTGGACCACAAGTTGAAAACAGGCGATATAGTGGAGATTCTCACGTCGAAGCACAGTTACGGTCCCAGCCAGGACTGGTTGAAGATCGTTAAGTCGTCCCATGCCCGCAACAAGATCCGCAGTTGGTTCAAAAAGCAGCGCAGGGAGGAAAGTGTCGCCAAAGGGCAAGAGATGATCGAGGCCCTTCTGAGAAAGCACGATTTCAACCCGAGCGAGGTACTGACGGCCGATAGGTTGAAAGAAACCGCTGCCAAATTTAACTTTCAGGATGAGGAAGATATGTATGCCGCTGTCGGTTACGGCGGCATCTCCACGGCACAGGTCGTCAACAAGCTGACGGAAGGCTTGAAGCAGGAAGAGGATGCAACCCCCGTCGTTCTGCCCGAAGTGAAAAACATGCCGACCCAGCGCCGAAAAGTGGCACAGGGCGTTCGGGTCAAGGGCGTGGACAATCTGTTGGTGCGCCTGTCCCGATGTTGCAACCCCGTACCGGGCGACGAAATCATTGGGTTTGTCACCCGGGGACGTGGTGTGTCCGTTCATCGCAAGGACTGCCCCAACATCCAATCAGTCGAACCGGAACGCATGATCGGCGTGGAATGGGAAGGCGAAGGCGAGCAATCCTATCATGTGGACATCGAGATTTCCGGTTTGGATCGGCAGGGATTTCTCCACGAAGTATTGCAGGCCGTATCCGAAACAAAAACGCATTTGACTGCTGTCAGCGGTAAGGCTGATCGCCACGGCATGGCGAAGATTCACATGACATTGCTGATCCGAAACATTCACCATTTGCAGTCGGTGGTGGAACGGGTCAAACGCATCCGGGATATCTACAGTGTGCGACGCATCATGCAGTAGGTAGAACAGGAGGGTGATTGTGAGGATCGTATTGCAACGGGCGAAGGAAGCCAGGGTCAAGGTGGAGGGAAACATAGTCGGCGAAATCGACCACGGCTTGGTCCTGCTGGTCGGGTTCACCGACGGTGACGATGAGGATGACCTGAGATATTTGGCAGAAAAGGTGGTACACCTTCGGATTTTCGAAGATGAAGAAGGTAAGATGAATCGCTCCCTGTTGGATGTGGAAGGGAGTATTTTGTCGGTTTCGCAGTTTACGCTGTACGGTGATTGCCGAAAAGGGCGTCGGCCCAATTTTATGGCTGCGGCCCGGCCGGAAGAGGCGACTGTCCTTTACGACCGGTTCAATCAACTGCTCAGAGAACACGGCGTACGGGTGGAAACGGGCGTGTTCGGCGCTATGATGCAAGTGGAGCTGATCAACGACGGGCCGGTCACCATTCTGCTGGAAAGCAAGCCCAAGTAAACCCGATCACAGTATGTTATAATGATCTGGGCAGTCACAGAACGTGTGGGATACGTGAGGAGGAGCAATCGAGATGACCACGTCCAACCCGATCGAAAAAATGGCTATCAACGCCATTCGCGTGTTGTCGATCGACATGGTGGAACAGGCCAATTCGGGCCACCCCGGCATGCCGATGGGGGCGGCACCGATGGCATACTTACTGTGGACCAAATTTATGCGTCACAACCCGGACAACCCGAAATGGTTCAACCGTGACCGTTTTGTTCTGTCCGCGGGACACGGTTCGGCCATGCTGTACAGCTTGTTGCATCTGACCGGTTATGATCTACCCATGGAAGAGTTGAAGCGGTTCCGCCAATGGGGCAGTCGGACACCGGGTCATCCGGAATACGGGCACACTCCGGGTGTAGAAGCAACGACCGGTCCGCTCGGTCAAGGAATTTCGATGGCGGTGGGGATGGCGATGGCGGAGCGCCATTTAGCGGCCAAATTCAACCGGGAGAACTTCCCGGTCGTGGATCACTACACCTACGTCATCGCCAGTGACGGCGACCTGATGGAAGGTGTGGCCGCAGAAGCCGCTTCGTTGGCTGGCCATTTGAAACTGGGCAAGTTGATCGTTCTGTACGATTCCAATGACATTTCACTGGACGGCGATCTGGCGCTGGCGTTCAGCGAAGATGTGAAAAAACGCTTCGAGTCCTACGGTTGGCACGTGCTGAAAGTGGAAGATGAGGATGATTTGGATGCGTTGAGTGCAGCCATTCGTGAGGCGCAAGCCGTCAAGGATCGCCCGACCTTGATCGAGGTGAAAACCACCATCGGGTACGGCAGCCCCAACAAAGCGGGTACGCACAAAGTGCACGGGGCGCCGCTCGGAGCAGAGGAAGCCGCGTTGGTGCGGAAGGCATACGGCTGGCCGTCCGACGAGCCGTTCTTTGTCCCGGAGGAAGTGCGCCAACACTTTGCCGAATGGAAAGAAAAAGCCAAACAGGCGGAAGCAGAGTGGAACCGCCTCATGGAAGCGTACCGCGAGGCATATCCGGAACTGGCCGCAGAGCTGGATCTGGCCATTGCAGGTCGACTGCCGGAGGGATGGGATCGCGATCTGCCGGTCTACCCTGCGGATGACAAGGGAATGGCCACCCGCAAAGCGTCAGGTGAAGCGATCAACGCCATTGCCAAAAACGTGCCGACCCTGTACGGTGGCTCGGCTGACTTGGCTTCTTCCAACAATACGACGATGAAAGAAGAAGGGATTTTCGGCGCCAAAGACTATACGGGGCGCAATGTGTGGTTCGGAGTGCGGGAGCACGGCATGGGTGCGGCCCTCAACGGGATGGCCCTGCACGGTGGTGTCCGTCCGTACGGTGCCACATTCCTGGTGTTCTCCGACTATCTGCGTCCGTCCATCCGGTTGGCGGCACTGATGCAGCTCCCGGTGACCTATGTCTTTACTCACGACAGCATCGCAGTCGGGGAAGACGGGCCCACACACGAACCGATCGAACAAATCCCGTCTCTTCGACTCATTCCGGGGTTGAAAGTCATCCGTCCGGCGGATGCCAACGAAACGATGGCAGCCTGGCGGTTGGCTATGGAAGAACAGGATGGCCCGACGGCGTTGATCCTGACGCGGCAAAGCCTGCCGGTATTGGAGGGAACGGCCGAATTGGCCAAAGACGGCGTGCGGCGTGGTGCCTACGTACTGTCCGAAGCAGCGAACGGTAGTCCGCAAGCGATCCTGATCGCGACTGGTTCCGAAGTCAGCTTGGCGGTGCAGGCGCAAAAGAAATTGGCTGAAAAAGGGATTCACGTACGTGTGGTCAGCATGCCTTGCCGTGAGCGGTTTGAACAACAACCCGAAGCATATCGGCAATCAGTTCTGCCAAAAGAAGTTTCTGCTCGCGTCGCCATCGAAGCGGCACATCCGATGGGATGGGACCGCTACGTCGGCGAGCTGGGAGCCGTGATCGGGGTGGATCGTTTCGGTGCATCCGCTCCGGGTTCCCTGGTCATGAAAGAGTACGGCTTCACCGTCGATCATGTGATCGCACAGGTAGAGCAGCTGTTGGGTTGAGAAAAAAAGCCGGCTGTCTGAAGTGCCTCCCTTAAAGTAGACACGCAATAAAAAGTGTGCGTAAATCTACTTAAAAGGGGGGCTTTTCCATGGCCAAAAAGGGGCAAAAGTTCGGTTCGTTCAGTCAGGAGTTTAAGTTGAAAGCAGTCAAAATGTATCATGAAGAACACAAGGGCGTGGAAACCATCGCTAAGGAATTGGGATTGCCATCCCATTCGTATGTGAGAAGATGGCTAAAAGCCTATGCTGAGAAGGGACCGGAAGGTTTGAAAGATCAACGGACAATGCCGGCCAAAGAAGGTAAGAAAAGAGGAAGGCCTCCTAAAGCGAACAGTTTAGGAGAACCTGCGACTTCGGGCAGAAAATGAGTATCTAAAAAAGTTGTTGCTTCAAGAGGGGTGGGATGTTCCAAAACGTTGAGGTTCAACATCATTCACCAACTTAAGCACAAGTATCCTGTTCAACTGCTGTGTAAGATCGCTCAAGTATCCCGGAGCGGCTATTACAAGTGGTTAAAAAGACAAACCTGCCGTCGAGATCATGAAATCAAACAGATCCTTTCATTGGAGTACCACAGGCTGAAAGGGATATACGGATACCGAAGAATGCGGATTCTTTTGAAGCGAAAATACGGAATACACGTAAATCACAAGCGTGTGTACCGCCTGATGAAGCTTTTGCAAGCAGGCTGTCATTCGGAGAAGAAGACCCTACACGCACTATTCATCGTACGGTAATGAA
>NZ_JANRHH010000027.1:4764-5309 GCF_030433435.1 Polycladomyces subterraneus | reverse complement strand
CCCAACATCTCGCACCTGATACCGTTCAATCCCACCACATTCAAGCCGGAACCGTCGGTCGGGATCACCTCGCCGATCAATCTGTCGATACTGCCAAAATCGTACCGAAGGCAATTGTATCCGACCATCTTACACCTGACTCCGTCTCTGCTCCCCACATACAGGATCAAGCTATCAGTACTCAACATCTCGCACCTGATACCGTCCAGTCCCATCACATTCAAGCTGGAACCATCGGTCGGGATCACCTCGCCGATCAATCTGTCGATACTGCCAAAATCGTACCGAAGGCAATTGTATCCGACCATCTTACACCTGACTCCGTCTCTGCTTCCCACATACAGGATCAAGCTATCAGTACCCGCCATCTCGCATCAGATACCGTCCAGCCCCATCACATTCAAGCCGGGGCCATTGGACGGAGTCACCTGGCCGATCAATCCGTCTCTACCGCCAAAATTGCACCACAGGCCGTGGTTTCCGACCATCTCACTCCCAAATCCGTCTCCGCTACCCACATCCAGGATCAAGCTGTCAGTACCCAA
>NZ_JANRHH010000027.1:0-4622 GCF_030433435.1 Polycladomyces subterraneus | reverse complement strand
CCTCGCTGATCAATCTGTCGACACTCCCAAAATTGCATCACAGGCCATTGTTTCCGACCATCTCACACCCGGATCCATCTCCGGTTCCCACATCCAGAATCAAGCTATCAGTACCCAACATCTCGCACCTGATACCGTTCAATCTCACCACATTCAAGCCGGAGCCATTGGACGGGGTCACCTGGCCGATCAATCCGTCTCTACCGCCAAAATCGAATCACAAGCCGTGGGATCCGACCATCTCGCTCCCGAATCTATCTCTGGTTCCCACATCCAGGATCAAGCTGTCAGTACCCAACATCTCGCACCTCATTGCGTCCAATCCCATCACATTCAAGCCGGGGCCATCGGACAGGATCACCTCGCCGATCAATCGATTGGTGTGGAAAAGTTGGCATTTGATCCGTCTCTTATGTTTGGAGGCAACAACCTTCGAACAGGAATACAGGGGTTCACCCTTCACGCGGGAAAAGATGCTGTATTGATCGAAGTTCCCGTCACACCCACCTTCGAGACAGACGAATATATTGTTGTCGCCATGACGGACCAGCCCTACTGTATGGTTAGTCTGGCTAGCCGCTCCCGACAGGCGTTTACCATCCGTGTACAACGAATGGGGGAAGATCACCTATTACTGCAAGGATTTTTCTTCTGGATCGCTGCACTCCCCACCTCCTCTACCACTTGGTCGAAGATACCCGTATCCGATAAAAACTCTTCGGAGGGATTAAAGGAATCTGAGATCTTCGCCAAGGTCAGCCAGACGCCTTCCCAATCGGAAGCCACGGAGATTGTGACGCATGAAATCCCAACTGAAGCGGATGACTTGCCTTTCACCAGTTTAAACCAGTCCTCAACAATTGACCATTTGTCCGAAAAAGACATCTTTGCGGCCTCTAATGAGCAAATGGAGACCTCTGATGAAGAAACGGGAACTTCTGATGGTGAAACGATGGAGTCCTATGCGACGCATGATAAACATTCCCAAACTGATGAATCGGATGAAGGAGACGATTTAAATGGTGAAATGAAATAAGCATAATAAAACCGAGTCCTCGGACTCGGTGAGGTTGTTGACAAAGAAGGTCAACAGCCTTTTTTGTTGAATAGGAATAAAAAACATTCCGGAGGAAGGTTTCTATGTTCAGGACGAATTCATCCAGAGAATTTCACCCAGAGATGGTCAACATAGAAGACCTGGTCCCACAAGATCATTTACTTAGGAAAATCAACTTGGCTATCTGTACGGAATCCGATCGGAAAGGCGGCTCATTGAAGAAATCCGGGTCAATATCGCTTACCGTTGGTTCGCTGGACTTTCCCTGACTGACCCGGTGCCCCATCACTCCACCTTTAGCCAAAATCGCCGCCGGCGATTTCAGCAGTCCACCATTTACCAGGAAATCTTTGATGAAATCGTACTTCAGGCAATTGGCCAAGGGTTTATTGATGGGAAGCAATTGTTCACAGACTCTACGTTTTTAAAGGCGAATGCAAGCAAAAGCAAGTTCAGGAAACAGAAAGTCACCGTAACACCTAAGGAATATATGGATGAGTTGGAAAAAGCCATCGACGAAGATCGGATTCAACACGGTAAAAAACCGTTTAAAAAAAAACAAATCCAACTGAAAGAAAGAGAAATCCGGGTGAGTACCACGGATCCTGACAGCGGTTATATGGTTCGGGATGGAAAACCCGAAGGGTTCTTCTACCTGGACCACCGAACCGTTGACGGAAAGTACAATTTTATCACAGATGTTTATGTGACTCCTGGAAATGTTCATGATTCGATCCCCTATCTCGAGCGATTGGATCGGCAGATCAGCCGTTTCGGATTCCGTGTCGGGGAAGTTGCCTTGGATGCTGGTTATCTCACCATGCCCATTTGTCAAGGACTTAAGGGACGTGAAATTTTTGCCGTGATTGCTCACCGGAGATTTCGACCGAAGAAAGGTCTGTTTCATAAATGGTAATTTAAGTACATACCGGAAAAAATGTGTATTTGTGCCCCGCTAAACACGAACTCCCTTACAAAACCACCAACCGATCCGGATACCGTGAATACAAATCCAACCCGAAAGTGTGTCAGACCTGCCCCTTTCTCTCCAAATGCACTCATTCCAAAACCTTTACAAAAACCATTACTCGCCATGTTTGGGAAGATGCAAAAGAATGGGCTCGACACAACCGTTTAAGCGATCGGGGAAAACAACTGTACAAAAGGAGAGGCCAAACTATTGAGCGCAGCTTCGCTGACGCTAAAGAACTTCATGGTCTTCGCTATGCACGTTACCGGGGGCTTGCCAAAGTCAGGGAGCAATGCCTCCTGACTGCTGTGGCTCAAAATGTTAAAAAACTGGCTTTACTCCTCTGGAAGAGAGGAAAAGGCTTTGCGATTTGGTTAATAGGTCACATCAGGTTTACTTTATTTGTATATATCCTAGAAATATACAAAACCCCATTCTTTTCCGAAGAAAAGGTCGGGGTTTGTCATCAATCTCACCGAGTCCTCGGACTCGGTCTAATTTTTGTCTCACAAAAAACGTCGGCTGCATTTTTTCCCGTTGTAACTGAACACGACCGACCGTTTCTCGATCACCGTCTCCAGATGGACAGTGCGCCCCCACAGGTGATACACGTGGGGCAACGTTTTCTCCAGATACTTTACGTCCAGCTCGGTGCCTTCATAGACATGCTCCAGATACAGCTCCCCATTTTGCAGATAGTCCCCATCCTTGACGAGGATATAGGGAAATCCGCCGTTCACCCGACTGGCCACCAATTCATCCCGTACGTTTTCCCATGATTTGTCCGTGATCTTCCATTCATTGCCCGTACGCTGAAACACGTACAAATCGAGCTCTTCAACCAACTCCTTGGTCAGGTAGTTGCGAATGAACGAGATGTCCGAATCCAGTTCCCTCACCTCAAACAGCTTTTCTCGTCCTTTTCCCGGGACACGGCCGTACCGCTCTCGTTCCTCTTCGGTCGGGTTGTCCCAGCGTCGCTCTATGTCCTCAAAGATTTTCAATCCCAGGTAATACGGGTTGAGTGAGGTTTTGGACGGTTGAATGACAGAGGCGTTCAATTTGGCAAATTCAATGGTTTCTTCCTCATTCAGATCCAGCTCCCGCATGATCCGGATGTGCCAATAGGATGCCCATCCCTCGTTCATGATCTTTGTTTCCAGCTGAGGCCAAAAATACAACATCTCCTCGCGCAGGATGGTGAGGATGTCCTGTTGCCAATCTTCCAGAATTCGACTGTGGTTCATGATGAACAGGAGCAGGTCTTTCTCTTTTTTGGGTGTGAGCTTCTTTCTGGAAGAAACACCGGATGCCGTTTTCTCCTTTTCTTTCTCATCCAGCAACCACAAGTCATCATACGGGGTCGACGGCTGTCGACGAGACGTCTCATCCCCGTCTTCCGGTTTGCGACGGGGCGGACGAATCAGTGTAGGGTCGATGTGTTCCTGAATCGCCAGTACATGATCCAAAAACGCCTCCACCTCGGCTTTGCCGTATTGCAATTCGTACGAGCGGATTCTTTCGGCGCTAGCCGCCATGCTTTCCACCATGTCGCGGGACGTATTGGCAAAGCGAACATTGTTTTTGAAAAAGTCGCAATGGGCCAGAACGTGGGCCACGATGAGCTTGTTTTGGATCAAGGAGTTTCCCTTCAATAAAAAGGCGTAACAGGGATTGGAGTTGATAACCAGTTCATAAATCCGACTGAGATTGAAATCGTACTGCAACTTCATCCGATGAAACGACTTGCCGAAACTCCAGTGGGAAAAGCGTGTCGGCATGCCGTAGGCACCAAATGTGTAAATGATGTCCGCCGGACAAATCTCGTATCGCATGGGATAAAAGTCCAAGCCAAACCCTTTCGCGATTTCAGTGATCTCATCGATTGCCCGTTCCAACGCCTTCAACTCTTCACTCATCATCCCCGGACATCCTTTCCATTCATCTTCGTGTGGTACATCTATATGCGTTCGAATGGAACAAGTTGCCGTCGGACCCAAAGTGGCGAATGATTCATTTACAAATCACCACCTGGTTTCATCCATTACCGGGTGTCTCTCGCCAGATTTTTTATGGTTTCCAAACAAATGCAACCGCTATTGGATGTCCCTTGAATCTCCTAATCGTTTTAGAAGTATGAAAAAGAGCCCCTGTTTAGCGAGGGGCTGCACACAATTAAAAAGAAATGAGCGTTTCATACGGACCCTGTCAGGACCATCATACAAAAAACCAATGAAATGAGCGGAAGCGCGTTAACAAAAGCCAAAACGATGATGGACTGGTTCGCAACATATCGCTTCGCAGAATCGGTCAAATGAGGATCTTGTTGGATTTGCATCCGGGTCAGAAAAATGTTTACCGCACCAAAAGCCATGATCAGAAGCGTAACAATTAAGGGGACAACAGGTTCGACAACAGGATGGTCAATGATTTGAAATGAGCCAAAAATCTTTGACACTCCACACGGCTAAAGCCGTGGGATTCTTGAGTGGTTAACGCCCTCAGTCCATTTCTGTTTCGGGCAACCCTCAAGCTAGGGGGTGTGTCATCACCCCGTCCCATATGGTTCTGCGCGACCGGGCACATGTACCCACA
>NZ_JANRHH010000026.1 GCF_030433435.1 Polycladomyces subterraneus | reverse complement strand
TGGATGATCGACTCTTTCAATGTTGCTCCAATCGATTCGTTCAGTACCCTCCTTCGATATTTGGTAGACCATACAAAATGATAATTTAGGTTATAAACTGCTGATCCTGTTGACTTCCAAGACTCTTTTTTCATACCATTATGGTAATACCAATATAACGGAATTGTCAATCTATAAAAAATGCGAGGGGGTCCGTGTATCCCCTCAATAAATTGAGGGGGATTACAGCCCCCTCGCGCTCCCCCATTTTTCTAATGAATGATCAGTTTTTCTGTTTATATACTTTTCTAATCAGGTTTTCGGTTTCACGCAGGGAAAGTCCGGCAACAATATACCCGTTATCAAATTTGATGGCTACTGTGGCTAAACCGTAGTCCAGTTTTCGGCTGCCATGTAACCCTGTCCTCGCCGCTTTTGTCGACATTATCCAGTACACCCTTGGGATATGATGGTTTGCTATTCCCCATCATGCCAGACGTAGCCAACAGATTTCCTGTAAAAAATGATGTGTCTGGTCAGTCACCAACAAAAAAGGTGTGCCTTTTTCCAAGGGTAGGAAAAAGCACACCCTGTCTATATCGAAGGATTAACGACCTAGCCGTTCCTGTGACCCACTCCCGGCACCTTCACCTGCACCGGCCGGAAATCCAGATAATCGCACGCAACCAGTTGCAGGTCAATCCCTTCGTATTCTCCCTGCACCGCTTCTTCAGCCGCTTTGCCATGCAGGTGACCATACACGCAGGTGGCGACGCCAAATTCCTTCATCACGTCAAAGAAACCTGAGCTGCGGACATGTTTGGTCACCGGTGGGTAGTGGAGCATCACGATGATCGGCTTGTCTGGCTCTGCTTTCACCGCCGCTTCCAATGCAAGTCGCAGGCGCCCTACCTGCCGTTCATAGATAGGGCGATCCCGCTCCTCATCCCAGAAACGGTGATCCCCCGGCAAAGTCCAGCCGCGTGTGCCAGCCACGACACACCCTTCCACCACCGTGTAATCGGCATCGATCCAGTACATTCCCTCCGGTAGCGCCTCGCGTACCTTTTTTTTGCTGGAAACGTAGTAGCAGTGATTGCCGGGAGAGAGAACCTTTTTTCCCGGCAGTTGGGCGATCCAGCCAAAATCATTTTTCGCCGTTTCGATTTTCATCGCCCAACTGATATCACCCGGGATCAGTACCGTATCCTCCGGTTTGACCACTTCCAACCACTGATCCCGGATTCGATCGTAGTGGCGATCCCAACCGAACACATCCATCGGCTTGGTCACGTCACGGTCATGGTCGATCCCGTACAACGTCACCGGTTTGTTGAACGATAAATGCAAATCGCTGATGGCATAGATGGTCAATCTGGTACACGCCCTTCTCCTGACTTGAAACTGTTGCCATTATACCACGAAAGCCCTTCCTTTTCTTCCCGTCTCGACATATTCATATAACAGGAAACGACCGACAATCCTTGAGATCCGGGGAGGGGAGGCGATGGCACAACCTTTTGTCTACACCGCATTAGGCGACTCCATCACTGCTGGTTACAACGCACCCCGCCGCCTAGGATACGCGCACCGGCTGACCAAACGGTTGAAACACCAGGGACTGCCGACCAATTTATACACTATCTGCAAGAAAGGGTGGACGAGTGGGGATTTGCTTCAGGCGTCCGCTCGGTTCTCGACCCGTCTCGCCATCCGGAATGCCCAACTGATTACGGTGTACATCGGAGGCAATGATCTCATTTTTGCCCATGTCAAATATCTGCTGTCCCGAAATCCCAAGGTGTTCAGTCAAGTGATCACCACCTACGGAAACAACCTGCAGCATCTGTACAAGCGAATCCGCAGGCTATCCTCTGCTCCCATTTTTACCTTGAACCTCTTCAATCCGTTTCCCTTTTCAGCATTGCCCAATACCTGGGTACCCGTACTCAATCAGATGACGACCGATGTGTCCGCACAATGGGACATCACCGTCGTCAATATTTATGAATTGTTTCAGGGGATGGAACCCCTATTGATTGACGGATACCAAACCGGCCGGCTGGAGAACTATGTGCCCATCATCACCAGAAACCCCGTACACCCCAATGAACGGGGACATGAGCTGATCGCCCAGGAACTGTGGGAGACGATCTCGATTTAGAGCGTGTCTGGTTAAGCGAAATGTGTCCCGATGAAAAAAGCGGCCGCACCCTCACGGGGTACGGCCGCAAACGATCAGGAACAGCCGGTGGTGGCGCCGCAGTCAAGGCAGACATAGCAGGAGCCATTCCGTTTGGTCATGCCTCCGCACTCAATACACAATGGTGCGCCGCTGCTGGCCCGAATCGCTTCGATGTTCTGGTTGTTGCCTGGTTCTTGCGCCCCGGTCACTTCGCGGTATCCCTGTTCCACTTCCGCCGATGCCCGGGTCGAGCTAGTTTCTTCTTTGGCTTCGGCCTGTTGTTTCCGTTTTTGCTCGTTGACATAACAGCGCAGTTCTTCCTTTTTCGGCGGCACTTGCACGAAATCGGTGCGGCCCAGGTATTCCATGCCCAGCAGGCGGAATACGTAATCGATCACGGACGTGGCCATCTTGATGTTGGGGTGGTCTACCGTACCGGCCGGTTCAAAGCGGGTAAACGTCATGGAATTGACGTACTTCTCCAACGGGACACCATGTTGCAGGCCGAGCGAGACTGCCACGGCGAAGGCATCCAGCAAGCCGCGCATTGTGCTCCCTGCCTTGTGCATGTCGATGAAAATCTCACCCAGCGAACCGTCCGGATATTCCCCGGTGCGGACGAACACCTTTTGACCCGCGATACGTGCTTCCTGCGTAAATCCTTCCCGTTTGCGCGGGAGGCGACGCCGCACACTGGGGACATGGCCGTCCGCGAACACTTCCCGCAACTGGGAAGCGGCAGCATAGGCTTCTGCCGTTTCGGGCATTTCCGTTGGCTCTTCTTCTTTTTCCCGTTTATCGCCCCGGGTGTTAAGCGGTTGTGAGCTCTTCGAACCGTCACGGTAGAGTGCCACTGCCTTCAGCCCCAGTTTCCAGCCTTCCAAGTAGGCGTGGCAAATATCCTCCACTGTGGCCGATTCCGGCATGTTGATCGTTTTGGAAATCGCACCGCTCAGGAACGGCTGGGCGGCCGCCATCATCCGCAAGTGGCCCATGTAGTGGATGAACCGCGTACCGTGTTTACCGCACTTGTTGGCTGTATCGAATACGGGGTAGTGCTCCTCTTTCAGGTGCGGTGCCCCCTCGATCGTCATCATGCCGCAGATGACATCGTTGGCTTCCTCGATCTGCTCACGGGTGAAGCCAAGTTCCCGTAGGAGATTGAAGTCCGGTGCATTGTACTGTTCCGGCTGGAAGCCGAGCCGTTGCAGGGTTTCCTCACCCAAAGTCCACACCGTAAACGCATACGGCAATTCAAACACGGTGGGCAGTTTTTCTTCCACCTTCTGCAGATCCTCATCGGTAAACCCTTTTTCTTTCAGCGTCTCGCGGTTGATGTGTGGAGCGCCGTCCAGGGTGAGCGTACCGATTACGTAGCGCAGGATATCCTCGATTTGTTCCTCGGTGTAGCCCAGGTTTTTCAGCGCCGGACGGATCGATTGGTTGGCGATTTTGAAGTACCCGCCGCCGGCCAGCTTTTTGAATTTCACCAATGCGAAATCTGGCTCAATCCCAGTCGTGTCGCAATCCATCAACAGACCGATCGTACCCGTCGGCGCAAGCAGGGTGGTCTGGGCGTTGCGGTACCCGTATTGTTCCCCCAGCTTCAGCGCATCGTCCCAACTTTCCCGCGCCGCCTGAAGCAGATCCGGGGGGCATTTGGTCGGATGGATGCCCATCGGGATGATGGTCAAACCTTCATATTCCTCCGCGGGAGCATTGTACGCCGCACGCCGGTGGTTGCGGATCACACGCAACATGTGCTCCCGGTTGATCGGAAAGGCTTTGAACGGTCCCAACTCCTTAGCCATCTCGGCCGAGGTAGCATACGCAGTCCCGGTCATGATTGCCGTGATCGCCCCGGTGATCGCCAATGCCTCTTCGGAGTCATAGGGAATGCCGGAAACCATCAGCAGCGTACCGATGTTGGCATACCCCAGCCCCAGCGTACGGTATTCATAGGAGAGTTTGGCGATTTCCCGGGACGGATATTGCGCCATCAGTACCGAAATCTCCAGAACGATCGTCCAGAGGCGCACCGCATGTTTGAATGCCGGGATGTCAAATTTACGAGTATCCGCGTCGAAAAACTTCATCAGGTTGAGCGACGCCAGGTTACACGCCGTATTGTCGAGGAACATGTACTCCGAGCACGGGTTGGATGCATTGATCCGGTTGTGACGTGCACCCACTTGGCCGTCCATACCAGCCGGGCAGGTGTGCCACTCGTTGATCGTACCGTCGTATTGCACACCGGGGTCTGCACATTCCCATGCAGCTTGTCCGATCTGCTGCCACAAATCGCGCGCGGAGACGACTTTGGCTGTTTTGCCGTTGGTACGGTATTTGAGTGCCCAGCCGCCGTCTTCCTCCAGCGCTTTGAAAAACTCGTGCGGGACGCGCACTGAGTTATTGGAGTTTTGACCGGATACCGTCTCATACGCTTCGCCGTTGAACGAAGGATCGTATCCGGCGGCAATCAACGCACGCACTTTTTTCTCTTCGTTGGACTTCCAGTTGATGAACTCCTCCACATCCGGGTGGTCGATGTCCAAACAGACCATTTTGGCCGCCCGACGGGTCGTTCCACCCGACTTGATCGCACCGGCGGCTCGGTCACCGATTTTGAGGAACGACAGCAATCCCGAAGAGGTGCCCCCGCCGGAAAGCGGTTCACCCTTGCCGCGGATGTTGGAGAAGTTGGTGCCCGTTCCGCTTCCGTATTTGAACAGGCGGGCTTCACGCACCCACAGGTCCATGATGCCGCCTTCGTTCACCAGATCGTCCTCAACGGACTGGATGAAACAGGCGTGCGGCTGAGGACGGCTGTAGGCGTCTTCCCCCTGTTTCAATTCTTCCGTTTCGGGGTCGACATAATAGTGACCCTGCGGTTTCCCCTTGATACCGTAGGCATAGGCCAGCCCCGTGTTAAACCATTGCGGCGAGTTGGGTGCAGCCATCTGATGCAGCATCATGTACACCAATTCGTCGTAAAACGCCTGCGCGTCTTCTTCGGTATCGAAATAGCCGTAACGTTCTCCCCAGTCCCGCCAGCAACCGGCCAGACGGTGAACCACCTGCTTGACGCTCGTTTCCGGTCCGGTTACCGGATTCCCGTTCTCATCCAAGATCGGGTTGCCGTTTTCGTCCTTTTGCGGAACGCCTGCTTTTCGGAAATACTTCGAGATCATGATATCGGCCGCCACCTGCGACCATGCTTTGGGGACCTCCGCCCCTTTCATCTCAAACACAACCGAACCATCAGGGTTGGTGATCCGACAATCCCGTTTCACATACTCTACGGAGTTGAAAGGATCTTCTCCCGGACGGGTAAAGTATCGTTTGATTTTCACCCCAAATTCCTCCTCATGACCACTTTTTTCTTTCGTTCCATCATGGTTGGTTGATGCAAGCACCATTCATTCCGCAATATGTAGGTGTAAGCTTATTATACCACTACTACATATTGTGTAAAATTTGCATTTTGCCGTTTGCGAGCGAATGATGCGCACCTGTTTGTCCTAAGTAGTGCTCACCTGTCATAACCGTGGATTTTCCGGTTTGATTTTCTTCCTATCCTCCCCAGTCAGACCGGAAAACACCGTTGTTTCGATTTTTAAGAAAAGGTTGTCAACTGCCGCAACTTCATGCAAACTAAAACGTATATGGTGGATGAAGAAACGGGAAATATGATTTCCCCGACAAATGACTCGGACAAGGAGGCCAAACGCATGACCATTCTATTCAACGATCAGTTGATCTCGCGCGACGAGGCGCGTGTGGACGTGGAAGACCGTGGATACCAGTTCGGCGACGGTGTGTATGAAGTAATCCGTGTTTACGGCGGCCATCCCTTCTGCTTTGGTGAGCATCTGGACCGCCTGGAACGAAGCGCGCGGGAAATCCGGATGCAGTTGCCATACCCTCGCGAGAAAACGGAACTCCTGTTGCTGCAATTGATCGAAGCCAATCAACTCAAAGACGGATACCTCTATGTACAGATCACACGTGGCGCCGCTCCTCGGGATCATGCGTTTCCGTCCAAGAGTGAACCGGTGTTGACAGCCTATGCCGTTGAATCACAGCGTCCCACCGATCTGATGAAAAACGGCATCCGTGCCATTACGCAGGAAGACATCCGCTGGTTGCGCTGTGACATCAAAAGCCTCAACCTGCTGGGTGCGGTACTGGCCAAACAAGCTGCAGTGGACGCCGGTGCGCAAGAAGCGATTCTTCACCGGAACGGGACGGTGACGGAAGGCAGCGCCACCAACGTGTTCATCGTCAAGGACGGTACCTTGTGGACACATCCCGCCAACCACCTCATTTTACACGGAATCACACGTGCCGTCACCTTGAAATTGGCGGAAAAAGAAGGGATTCCCGTTCGTGAGGAGGCATTTTCTTTGGAAGACCTTCGTTCCGCAGACGAAGTCTTCATCACCAGTACGACCAAAGAAATCGTGCCGGTCGTCGAGGTGGACGGCGTCCCAGTCGGTACGGGCCAACCGGGATTGGTGACGCGCAAACTTCAACAGGCGTTTGAACAAAGAATCGGCGTTACGGTATAACCGGCCACATTTCACCCAACTTGATCCATCACCCGCCCGTCACAGGTTTCTTATCTTCTCGGCGAAAAACCTCCAAAACAGCTTGTTGACAAAGTTAAGGGCTTCGTTTTCCCGCCCCCTCTCCACACTCTACGGGACAACGGAGCCCCCGCAATGGTTCGACTACTTTGTCATCAGTCTCAACCATCTTTTCCCGTTATGGTATAATACGTACATGCTTTGACGGGAGGATGCGAGAATTGAAAAGAAGACGGAGGGAGCCGACCGAAATGGGCGGTGTTAAGAACATCTTCGAAGTGATCCGGGGCCGTGAAGAAGATATGAAGAAGCAGCTTCAACAAGCCCTGGAGTATATCGTCAAAGAGAGCGAACATTATGAAGGCATGGTTTTGGTGGCCATCGACAAAGACGGTCAACCGATCATTCACACGGTTGGCGTCAATGTGTTTGAGGCGGTCGGCTTGATGGAGCTGGGAAAACAAATCATCTTGTCCGAAGAACCGGACACGCCGTGAACTAATACAAAACACCCCCTGAATCGCTCAGGGGGTTTCATGTTATCAACCAAGTCCGCAAGGGTGGATTCAGCGTGACAATGATGGATCCCTTGAACGGTCCTGCCACCCTGACATGAACCCGCATCGCATTGCAGGCAGATAGGCAAGCGGAATCAACGAACCGAGAACAGCCAACAACCGCAATACCACATCCGACGGCGTCATGCCGGCGCCCAACTGCGTTGCCAACCATACCACCGACAAATCGATTCCGATGACGATCCATACAAAGTCGAGCGTCAACCACTTTTTACGCTCGGCGACGGGTACCGGCTCCCGCTCTTAATCATGAAAGGTACTATTCCATTTTGACATTTGTCTCACTTCTGCCCTTCTCGTGATGGTGGCTGTGATGTTTTGGTCAACACCGTTTGTCTCATCGCACTGATTTTCGCAGATGACAGTTGGTCGGCAGGAAGCGGATGGACCAGTGTCGCCGCATTTCTGCCCTGTTGCAAATAAACGGTCAGCCCATCGTCAACGGAGACAGACACGATGGTATTACGCCCTGGGCGCAACCTCTGTTTGAATGATTGCTTCTGCAACGGAACCGGTTGCCGCCCCATACGGAACAGTGTCATCCCGTCTGACTTCACCACCAAACGCAACGGATCGCCTTGATTCAGCTCCCATTCCATCATCAACTGCGCTTGCCGGCCGGAGCGCGGACGGTACGTCAGCGAAACCGGCGCATCTGGCCGGACGGTGGCCACACTGCCGGCCCCCAGTGTCCACTTACCTTCCTTGATTAGGGCTTCTCCTCGTACTAACGACCAAGGAAGACCTTTGTTCCAGGAAGTAGCTGCATCCCCGGATCGTGCCAAGGAACGAACGACACCCTCCGTTACGCTCACTCCATCGCCTCCCGACAGATTCAATTCAGTAGGAACGGAATCAATGGACGAGGTAGCTGCCATCCACTTCCACTCCCCTTCCGGATCGGACAGCGCAAGCCGTACGGGCTGCCGTGGAAGCAACAAGATCTCCATCTGTGCTTCGTAGTTTCCGTTTTTGTCCGAATCCCACACCTCCCAGATCAACGGCTCCTCCTCTTTTTGAATCGAAATGGTCGGAGCATCTGGAGTGGAACCCAACCGGACGACTAATGGCCAACCACTTTCCGGGACATTCACGTGAAAACGGATCCATGCACCGTCAGTCGCCTTGATAATGACGGGTTGAAACGAGCCGCTCCCGTCAAACCGCATGGTGGAAAAAGGTTGATCCACATTCTGCCCCTGTTGTGCAATAACGGTCTGATCCAACGGCTTCTTCTGCAGGGAAGCTTGCATGGCGACCTGATACCCCACGATGGAGCCAAAAACCAAAAGAGAGGCCATAGTTGCGGAGAAAACCACCCGCTTGGAGATGCGTTTGTTCTGAACACGGGCTCTTTCCCACTGAATATTTGACGATTGGGATAAAATTTCCTCAATCCCTTTATCCTTATCAAAACAATTGCGAACCAGGGGTTGCATCTCCGGAGGGATACGGTGCTGTACACGTTCCCATTGTTTTTCCAAGCTGTTTCGGTCCGGTCTTTCTCCCGTCAGCAGAAAGAACAGCAATTCACGCCACCGTTCGTCTTCATGGGATGGACTGAAATGCTTGAAATGGACGACCAAAAGATAGGGATGATCCCCATCCATGATGATATTGCGGGGATCCAAGGTGGTTCCCAGGGGTAACGGTAACCGGTTGAGATCCAGCAAGGTCCGAAGTAATTTTCTAAATATCTCCAACGATTTCATCGGATGCATCACGTTTTTTTCATTCACAAGCATGGACAGCGGTTCGCCTGACAACGGGGGATGGACCAACACCACCGAATCGGCCTCTTCCAACACTTCAACAATCTTTGGCAGATGGGGATGATCCAAGTGACGAAGTACCATTTCAAACCCCGGGGGCAATGCGCGACGCAACCGGATTTCTTGAAGAATATACCTTGAGCCGTCCAATGCTCTGGCCATTAGGAGCTGGCCGGAAGAAAGCGTGATCACATCTTCGATGCAATACCGAGCGAGATAATTTTTTTGTGAAGCGTCAGCCGAAAACAACCCATTCCCCCCTTAAAATACAATTATTGTAAATGAAATATTTATAATTTAATTCATACATTATCGTAGAATGCTTCATAATAAAAATCAATAAAAAAACGGGACCCCGGTCCCGTTTCGGTTCAGATCCCCAAGTCCAATTGTCCAGCATCATCGCGTCGATTCGCCAATTTCTTTAATAATCTGCGTTCCCGCTTTCGCACATCCTCCCATTCATTCCGCCATTCTCGGGAAAACGATCTCCCCATCAGCCTTTTCGCTCCAAGCACTTCCAACGCCTTCTGCGTCATCTTAAGCGCCTGATCAAATTCCCGCACTTGATGTTCGTAGTATTTGGCCAGTTCGATACAACAGAAGACGGACCAAGGATCGTCCTCCAACCAACGCTTCCAATGTGGCACCGCGATATCCCATGCTTCGGCCCGTTTCCAAAGCGCGCTCAACAACCGTCGTGCTTCCCGTCGTAACGAAAGGGGCAATCCACTTTCCCCGGAAAGCGGGACCAACCATGCTTCCGCTTCGGTGTCATTTCCCGCGGCGATCCACCAACGACCGATCGCCAACCGTTCTTCGGGGGATCCCTCCACTTCGCCGTGTATCAGGTGAGACAGATGAGCCAGCAACCCCACCAGCGACAACAGATCCTGCTCATTATGACGAAACACACCGTCCAACAGCGTCAAATCATGATGGCGCAAATAATCGAAGTACAGAGCGGGAGCCAGACGACCTGGTTCATCATCTTGCCGTCGAATCGCCAAACATTTCTCTTCCACATCGCTCAACCGACAACTCGGCAAACCATGGCGCCATAAGCGGCGTGCAGGATACAGCAAATCCCAGTGCCGCCAATCCGGTAAAAAAGAACGGTGAGGCATCCGATGGAAATCGTACCGCGTCTCCACCAGCCCCCAGTCAAACCCTTTGCCGTTATAGGTGACCAACACGCGGAACGATCGAACCACCTCGGCGAAATCCTGCAACAACGCCCTTTCCTGTGAAACATCCGGCAGAAAATAATGCTCCACCACAAACGCGCCGTCCCGATAATACCCCAGCCCGTACAAAAACACGTATGTACCGGCACCCGTCCCCAAGCCCGTCGTTTCTGTGTCGAAAAACAGGATTTCCACTGGTTCCACCGGAAGATCCGATCTATCCGTCAAGCGGGCGAATTCCGAAAGCATCTCGCGGGACAGCGAGCCCAGCGGATAGGTTCCCACCCGTTTTCCCAATGAAAAAACGCGGCGTCGAAACAGATAGCGTCCTTGTTCGTTTTCCCGCCACACAAATCCCAATGGCGCTTTCTCCGGGATGCACGTTCGGTTCGCAGAGGACGATTCTTCTCTTTTGCTGCCGTGATACGCTCGCAATCGGTCACGCAGGGTTCGCATGGGGTACCACTCCGTTTGGTTATCCATCTTTGGTATCGGATTCACATTCATTGTAGTGGAAAGGGGCTGGCGTTTCCATAACCACCGATCATGAAATCGGGACCGCTTTCCCGTTCCGATCGCCTTCGATGAAAGCGAAACGGGAAAACGGTCCCGATGGAGAAACCGTACTCATGGCGAGACCAATAAATCTATCGCATCATGGTTGATCAAGTCCAACTCTTCCAACGAGATGGGAACTTCGTGCGTATATGCGATTGTTCCTTCATGACCGGATTGCTTCACGAGGATGGTTAACACATTGGAATCCCATGCAACGGTCACCGACGTTGCCTGATCCGTTTGCCACTTCCATCCCAACGGACGGTCAGCCACCTTCTTGATTTCCTCATCCAATCGGTACAACACCATCCGGTCCGATCGTGTCAACACAAACCGGAACCGATGACCGTCCGCATTGTCCATCTCCAATTGCAATGGATCGCCGCGAAAACCGGACGGCCTGAGAAAGGAAAACGCACCCGCAGGCCCCAATTTCACTTGCGCGGTCGTGTTCAAATGAAGCTGATTGGGTTCCACGACACCTTTCCCATATACCAAATCCCACGGTTGACCCTGCATCCACTCACCGGCGTCGGTACTCGCCGTAGAACCTGTTGATGCTTCCACGTTGTTCAACTTCGTGGCCTGTCCACCCTGGAATGTCAACATGTAGACCGATTCCGGCGGAACGACTCCGGCCGCCAGCCATTGGGCACTTTTTCCTTTCTCCCCGATCGCGAACCGTAAGGGCTCTTCCGGTATGTAATAGAAATGCCATAAATAAGTCCGATTGGGCAGCACGCGAAATTCCTCATCGGATCGCGAAAGGGTATACGATTTGCCCGATTTGGCCATCACCAGATTGATCCGGCCTTCACCGTCCACCTGCACGCCGAACATTTGACCCTTCCCCTCTTGCGTTAGCGAAATGGTAAAGGGTTGGTTCTCCTTTTGTTGCAATTCCCCTGTCAGATGTGTCGGTCCCTGTACCGGTTGCGGCCACCGATACACTGATTCGCTCTCCCCTGTCAACGGAACAGTAGACACTCGGGTTCCGCCATCAGACTGACGGGATTGCATCACACCGGCCATACCCATTTGTTGTGTACCGGTGTGATCTGATGAGATCGCACGTTCACGTTCACCACGGTTTATCCACTGTTGGAGCGCATGAGAAGGGGTGGTCTTCAAATCAGCCGCCTGCAATCCCAACAGGGTCCCCACTACCACGGTCGCCGCTGTCAGCGCTCGGTACCAGTAACGTCGCCGGAGGCGGAACGATTGTTTCATCTTGGCTTGCAACAGCAGTTGTCGTGCTCGTTTGATCGCATCGGTTATCGAGCATGTTCCTTCCAAGCAATCCAATGCCAACTGGCGAATGGGCTGGGGCACTTTCCTCAACGCTTCTCTTGTCTCTTCCGCATTCATTTCGGGATGCCACTGATTGCCGGTCAACAAAAAGTACAGGAGGGAACGCCACTTCTCGTCTTTTTGTGTTTTCCCGAAGCGTTTGATACCGTAAAACAACAACAGCGGTTGTTCTTCCACCATGCACACATTGCGCGGATCCAAGGTTGTATCGAGGGGAAGGGGCAATCGATTCAAATCCAGCTTCGTTTTGAGCAACCGTTCAAATACGCGCACCGCTTGTAGCGGGGACATCGGCTTCTCTTTCGTCACCACCAGTGGCAGGGGATCACCCACCAATGGTGGATGAACGAGTACTACCCGACCTTTTTCCTCCATCACGTCCAATATGGGAGCTAAGTGAGGGTGCCGCAATTGGAGCAACATTTCTTTCGATCCCGGCGGCAAGGGTCTGTCGATGGCGATGTCCTGCAAGAACACTTGTGTTCCCGACCTGGATTTGGCCTGCACCAAGCGGCCGGAAAAAAAAGATAAAACGTCTTCTACCTGAAAACGCTCGTAATACCGAGCGTTTTCGCTCGTTTTGCTCATGTCGTCCCCTCCTTTTTGTGTCATATCCGCCAATTGACACTCCACACGGCTAAAGCCATGGGATTCTTGAGTGGTTAACGCCCTCAGTCCATTTCTGTTTCGGGCAACCCTCAATCTAAGGGCTGTATCATCAGCCCGTCCCACCCGGTTAGCACGTACCCGGATG
>NZ_JANRHH010000025.1 GCF_030433435.1 Polycladomyces subterraneus | reverse complement strand
CATGTGGGTACATACGGCAAGAAACGTAGAACTGCATGGGATGGGGTGATGACACACCCCTTAGCTTGAGGGTTGCCCGAAACAGAAATGGACTGAGGGCGTTAACCACTCAAGAATCCCACGGCTTTAGCCGTGTGGAGTGTCAATTTTCAGTATATCCAGTCTATTATGATTTAGTAAGCGTACCAAACATGAAATGACAAGATAACGAAAGTACGTGAACTGACGTCGGACTTAATAAGTCGCTCACCCGGGAAAGCATTTGCACCCTCACGGATTTGCCACATACTCCCTAGTGATACAGGTGGTTCACGTTGTGACATCACGAAAAAAGTGACCCGCGGGCAGGCAACCTGGTGGGTCACTTTTTTGTAAAGCTCATCGTGAACGCGTCCCTATCCAAGGGCTCCTTCTATTATAAATCGAAATGGCGACTTCAGCTTTGGGACCACGGGCCATAATCTGAATAATCATCATTGATGGATAATTCATTTTCATGGTATAATCATAATTGCTTATTAAATGTTATTTAATAAGATTTGGTTCCAATTTGTGTGTGCAAAGTAGATCTAGGATATTTTCTAGTGTTGAAGAAGAAGTTAGGTGCCATTTAAGAGGATTTACTAAATGATATTTGAAAAGGGGGTGTTTGATGAAGTTGAGGGGAGACCATCATTTGGTCAAAAAAGTGAATCGGACACAAATTCTCGATTATATCCGCAAAAACGGACCTGTCTCGATCGCGCAAATCGCAGAGCGGACGCAACTGACGTTCCCTGCTGTTTCCAACATCGTGAAGGAATTACAGCAAGCTTCCATTCTTTCCGTTCTTGGTGTGGGGAAATCCAGCGGCGGACGGAAACCGTTGTTGTACAAGCTGAACTCGGAAGCGTTCTATGTGATCGGTGTGGATTTGTCGGTGGACGATATCAAAGCGGCGTTGTTTAACTTTGAGACACAAATTGTCGCCCAGGCACGTAAGGATGCCCCTGTAAGCGGAGAACCAGAAGACTATGTTCAATCCGTGGTGGTTTTGATTAAATCACTGATCAAAGAAGCGGGGATCGTGGAAGACAAAATCCTTGGTGTGGGGGTATCCGCACCAGGGCCCATCAATGAGGAAACAGGTGAAGTGATTCACCCTCCCAACCTTCCAAGGTGGAGCGTGTTTCCTCTCCGACGACGACTGGAAGAGGAACTGCGTTCACCCGTCAAACTGGAAAAAGACGCGAACGTGTCGGCGTTGGGGGAAAAGTGGTTCGGTGCGGGACAAGATGTCAATCATTTGATCTACATCTTGGTGGGCGAAGGAATCGGGGGAGGTATCGTCATCGGGGGACAGCTGTACAGGGGGAATCGATTCGGTGCGGGCGAGATCGGCCATGGCACCATTGATCTGGACGGACCACGTTGTAACTGCGGCAACTATGGTTGTCTGGAAGCAATGGCATCCGGGCTGGCGATGGTCCGCCGGATCGGTGAGGAACTGAGACGGGAGGCGGATTCGTCCTTTTATCCTCAAGACTCCCCATTGACACTTTCACTCGTTTTGGAAGCGCTTCAACAAGGAGATCCTTTGACGCTGCGTGTGGTGGAGGAGACTTCACGCATTTTGGGCATTGGGATCAGCGGGATCGTGAACGCTTTTCAACCCCAAAAAGTGATCATCGGCGGAAAAATCCCTCGAGCGTATCCCAAGATGGTGGAGATTGCCGCTGACATCGCCAAACGGCGTGTCATCTCCGTTTTCCGGGACCAAGTGACGATTGTGCCGTCCGCCCTTGGTGGGAAGTCGGCGATGACGGGCGCAGCAGCATTGGTGCTGGAAGAGATTTTTACGTTCCAATTCACATGAGGAGGGAGCTTTTGTGAAGCGCGTAGGAATCGTCGTGATGGCATTGATGTTGATGCTGTTGCAGGTCGGGTGCACTTCCGGTGGGAACGACAACGGCAAAGTGGAACTGACATACTGGCCGGCCGCCAACCCGGTGGAAGTGCAATTCGCCAAAGAAGTAGTGAAAGAGTGGAATGCCAAACACCCCAACATTCAAGTCAAAATGCAACCGCTTCCAGCCAGCCGGTCTACAGAAGAAGTGTTGCTGACTTCGATCGCGGGAGGAACGACACCGGATGTGTGCTCCAACATCAATCCGGGTGCTATTGGGCAATTTGTGGAAGCCGGTGGGTTGCTGCCGATCGACAGCATTGACGGTGCGATGGGGGAGATTTTGAAACGGACTCCCAAAGAAACCGTAGAAACGTTCAAATCCAAGGATGGGCATTTGTATCAGGTTCCTTGGAAAGGCAACCCGATTATGATCCTGTACAATAAACAACATTTTCGGGAAGTCGGTCTGAATCCTGACAACCCCGGTTTGGACACCTACTCCAAGTTCCTCGCGGCTGCCCGTAAGCTGACGCGCGATACGAACGGAGACGGAAAACCTGACATTTGGGCGATCGCTCCCAACGTGGAGCAAACTTGGTGGCAGCGGTTCTTCGACTTTTACCCCTGGTATGTGGCCGCGACGGAAGGGAAAACACTCTTAAAAGGCGGAAAGGCGGATTTCAACAACCCGAAAGGCTTGCAAGTGATGCAATTCTTCCGCACGCTTTTCCAACAAAAAATCGCGCCGCAATCCACCTTCAAAGAAAATCTGTTTGTTCAAGGAAAAGTATCGATGGTGATTACCGGACCGTGGGCGCTGGCCGATATTGAAAAGCAGGCGCCGAAAATGGAAGTGGGGGTTATGCCCATTCCCGTTCCTGACAACATGCCGGCGA
The DNA here is from genome assembly GCF_030433435.1 of Polycladomyces subterraneus. Classification (NCBI taxonomy): domain Bacteria; kingdom Bacillati; phylum Bacillota; class Bacilli; order Caryophanales; family Thermoactinomycetaceae; genus Polycladomyces; species Polycladomyces subterraneus. The sequence goes on along the minus strand of NZ_JANRHH010000025.1, from coordinate 6,483 downwards.
AATTGCGCATCACTTACGGGGACCCAAAGAATATTGCTATTTTCCGGTCGACCCAGCATCCCAAAGAGGCTTGGGAGTTCACCAAATTTTTGATCAGTAAACAGAATGACGTCAAGTTTTTGAAAATGACGCAGCAAATTCCGTTCCGCAAGGATCTGGCCGAAGATCCTTCCGTTCAACAGTACCTGAGCCAAAAGCCCGTTCTCGACGCGTTTGTCCGACAAGCCCCGTACACGCGGGCTATCGACGATTCGAACAAAATCACGGATGTGTTTGACGCATTGTCGTTGGAATACCAACAAGCGGCGGTCATGGGGAAAAAAGATCCCCGGCAGGCATTGTCCGATGCGGAAAAAAAGGTGAATGAAATCCTGCAACGATCCCGATAACCTTGCACTCCGGAGCAAAGGGGGATCCTCCTCCTTTGCCCCGGTTAAAGGGGGTGAAAACGTGAAAGGAAAGAGGGCCGGATACTGGTTGGTTCTCCCGTATGTGGTCTTTTTGCTGGTATTTATGGCTTATCCCGTTCTTTTTTCTGTGTGGCTGACCTTTCACGATTGGAATCTCGTGTCTCCGGATATACCCTTCGTCGGGTTGGAGAACTATAAGCGATTGTTGAATGATGACCTGTTTTTCAAAGCGTTGTGGAACACGTTGCGTTTCATTCTCATCAATATTCCGCTACAGATCGGGTTGGCGTTGATCTTGGCGGTTGCGCTGAATCAACCGTTGAAAGGAAGAGGTTTCTTCCGGGGTGCCTATTTTCTACCGGTCGTAACTTCCGGGGTAGTCATTTCGTTTTTGTGGGCTTGGATGTTGTCCACTGATGACGGTTTGATCAACGGGTTATTGCAAAAAGCGGGTCTACACCCGGTCCCCTGGCTCACCAGTGAAACATGGGCGATGCCGTCGATAGCCTGGGTGGCCGCATGGAAAAACCTAGGATACTACGTCGTCATCTTTTTGGCCGGATTGCAGAGCATTCCCAAACAATTGTACGAAGCGGCGCGGATCGACGGAGCCACGTCATTGCAATGCTTTTTCCGGATCACGATTCCCATGTTGAACCCGGCCATGTTGTTGGTAGTGATCTTGTCGACGATCAACGGGTTCCAATTGTTCACCGAACCGTACATTATGACGGGTGGTGGACCGGCCAACAGTTCGTTGTCCGTCGTGATGTATATTTACAAAAACGCGTTTCAAAGTCTCGATATGGGATACGCGGCCACGATCGGATTGGTGCTGGCTCTCATCATCCTGAGCGTGTCGATGATTCAAAAGCGTTTGTTGGAAAAAGACGTGACGTATTGAATAACCGGAAGGGGGAGGCGATATGGACCGAAAAATCAGCAATTGGATCAAAAGAGGATGCTTATATGTCGTATTGGTGGCCGGGGCGGTGATGTTTGTTGTTCCGTTTTATTGGATGGTGTTGGCGTCATTGAAAACACCGGAAGAAGCGTTCCGTCTCGATTTGATTCCTTCACGCATCACGTTGGACAGTTACCGCTACATGCTCGAGCGGATCCCGGTTTGGAAAGGGTTGCTCAACAGTTTCGTATTTGCGGGGAGCGTAACGCTGATTACGTTGATTTTCACCTCGATGGCCGGCTATGCCTTGGCGCGTCTGAAGTTTCGGGGAAGAGACGTGCTGTTTTCCATCATGTTATTGACGATGATGATTCCGTTTCAACTGCTCATGATTCCGCTGTACATTATAGTGGTGAAATTGCATTGGATGAATTCGTTTGCCGGTCTGATCCTTCCCGTTTCCATGAACGCATTGGGGGTTTTTATCTTTCGTCAATTTTTCCGCACTGTCCCTCAAGAGTTGATTGATGCCGCCCGGATTGACGGGGCAGGTGAATGGCGCATTCTGTTCCAGATTATGATGCCCATTTCCAAACCGGCCGTGGTCACCGTTGCCATTCTCACATTTATGGGACCTTGGAACGACCTGCTCTGGCCGCTCTTGGTCATGCGGGATCAGGAATTGATGCCTCTGGCGCAAATGGCCACTTTGTTCGGTTTGGAAGGACAGGGAGGACAGTGGGGCAGTATCATGGCCGTGAACACCATGTTGGCTTTTCCTGTGATCGTGTTGTATCTCTTTTTTCAACGCTACTTTATTGAGAGTGTTGGGAGTTCCGGCATGAAGGGATAAATGTTAACACTCCACATGGCTAAAGCACCACAGGTACACCCTTGGACGCTGTGGTCTTCAGGCGGTTTCATCTGTAAAGGAGGTGAGTCGGAAGCCGGACCGGCTGAATTACTATGAAAAGTTTATATGTAGGGATTGATTTGGGTGGTACCAAAATCGCTGGGGCATTGGTGGATCGTGACGGTTCCCTTTTGCGCCGCATTCGGTTGGAGACACGGGCGGAACAAGGCCCGCAACCAGTTATCGACAGGCTGGTCGAGGCGGTTATTCAGTTGACAGATGGTGTGCGCTCCTCCGTGAAAGGAGTCGGAGTGGCTGCCCCTGGTCCGCTGGATTCCCGTTCGGGTGTAGTGTTTTCTCCCCCCAATCTGCCCGGATGGATGGATGTACCGTTGCGTCAGGTGCTGGAGGATCGTTTGGGCATACCCGTCAAGTTGGAGAATGACGCCAACGCTGCAGCGTGGGGAGAGTATTGGTTCGGCGCCGGTCAAAGGAAGGGAACGATGATTTACTTGACCGTAAGCACGGGTGTGGGTAGCGGTTTGGTATTGGACGGCCGGCTGTTTCGCGGCGAAAATACGTTTGCCGGAGAGATTGGCCATACCATTGTTGATCCGGAAGGTCCGCCTTGTGGGTGCGGTAGAAAAGGATGTTTGGAATCGCTGGCGTCGGGTACGGCCATTGCGAAATTCGGTCAAAATACGGATCCGTCGTCGTTGATTCATTCACTCGCTATGGAAGATGGCGGGCTGGTCCGCGCGGAACACGTGTTTGAGGCATATCGGATGGGAGATGCCCAGGCCGAAATCATCATTCGTCAAACGGTACTTTACTTGGCGATCGGGCTGTCCAACCTGATCCATATTTTCAATCCTGGAAAAATAGTGGTGGGTGGCGGTGTCAGTCGTGCCGGCGATATGCTGTTTCCATTGTTGCGAGAGCAGTTGGAGAGTTATTTGATGGCGCCGTTTCGAGGAACGTGCGAAGTGGTGCCGGCATCATTGGGAGAGGATGCCGGTGTATTAGGCGCGGCGGCACTTTGGACGGATAGTAGCCGCAAGTCGGAACAGGGGATAATGTAATCCCGTCATGAACATTTCATCTTTGAAGGAGTGGAGAGAGTGATGCAAAAGTCTCAACGTATCGCTGGCACGATTCGTTTTCCCATGGGTCCGTTCGAAAAATATGAAGGAAACCCCATATTGTCACCGCAGGGGGATAGTTGGGAAGCCAAAGATGTGTTCAATCCGGCGGTGGTGGTGAAAGACGATAAAGTGTACATGCTTTATCGTGCCGAAGACCATACGGGCGAAGGCGAATGGAACGGCACTTCCCGTATCGGCCTGGCGGTGAGCGAAGACGGCATTCATTTCGAGCGCCGTCCCGAACCGGTGCTGGTTCCCACCGAACCGTACGAACAACCCGGGGGATGCGAAGACCCGCGGGTGACGCTGATCGATAACACTTATTATATGACCTACACGGCGTATGACGGCGAATGTGCTCGGATGTGCCTGGCGACATCCAAAGATCTGGTCCATTGGGAAAAACGTGGTGTGCTGTTCCCGGACTGGAAAGGAGATCAGCCGAGGATTTGGTCTAAATCGGGAGCAATCCTGCCCGAAAAAATCAATGGCAAGTATGTGATGTATTTCGGTGATTCCGCCATTTGGGTGGCTTATTCTGAGGACCTTATACATTGGGATCCTGTGGAAAAACCTGTACTGCAAACCCGGCAGGACCCCGGTGCTTTTGACAGCGTCTTGGTGGAACCAGGACCACAACCGCTGTTGACCGAGGAAGGGATTTTGCTGATTTACAACGCAGCACATCCCCTGAAAGAGGAACGCGGCGAAAAGGTGCGCTACGCCGTTGGACAAGCGCTGTTTTCACTGGATGATCCAGAGCAACTAATCCAACGGACGGAGCGGGCTTTCCTCGAACCGCAATCGGCCGATGAATGCGAAGGTCAGGTAGATCATGTGGTTTTTGCTGAAGGCTTGGTGGAATTTCAGGGGAAATGGTATTTGTACTTCGGTATGGCCGATTCCAAGATCGGCGTGGCTGTATACCGCCCGTAGAGAGAGAAAGTCGGTGGAGTGGGGAGAAGCCGGATGATACAGGAGGCAGAGGGAAAGCGTATGAAAAGAAATCAGTGGTGGATTTGGGTAATAGTCTTCTTGTTGACAGCTAGCCAGACTCCCTTGGTTTCCGCGCATTCGGTGGTTTCACCATCTCAACCGACACGAGTCAATCTTGCGCACTTGAATCATCTTCAAGACGAAGTGATGATAAATGGTATGCCGATGTCTGTCACCCGCATTTATTCCGAGTATCCGGATTACGGTTGGGTGCCAGCCAATGGAGAAGGGATCGGTTGCGTGGACGATACGGCACGGGCGGCTGTCGTATACCTTCGGGATTTTGAGTCGAATGGGAACCGGGACAGCTTGGAACGCGCCCGGAGAGCTCTCAATTTCATTCGTTACATGCAAGCAGACGACGGAGAATTTTACAACTTTGTATTCGCTGACTACAGTATCAACCGCGATGGGCCCACCAGTCACAAGTCGATGGGGTGGTGGGCCGCCAGAGCCATGTGGGCTATGGGGTATGGCTACCGTGTGTTCTTGAAAGAGGATCCGGCTTACGCCACAGAATTGAAAAAGCATTTTCTGTTGGCAAACGAAGCGTTGCAACGCACGATTGCACCTCAATACGGCCAGTATCGGACGGTGCACGGAGTAAAGGTACCTGCCTGGATGGACGGCTTTGACGCGATGTCCAACGCTTTGCTCGGATTGACGGAATTTTATCGAGCTGAACCGTTGCCTGAAGTAAAGAAATCGATGGAGATGATCGGGAACGGATTGCAACAATATCAATTGGGGGATTTTGGACTATATCCATACCATGCCCATCTTGATTGGGGAGGGTCGATCCAACTCTGGCACGCATGGGGCAGTTCCCAGCCGATGGCATTGGCTAAGGCGGGAATAGTACTGAAGCGAAGGGATTGGATTGATTCCGCCCGTAAAGCTGCTGATGGATTGTATGCCTATTTGTTGACCTCGGGCATGATCAAGGAGATGGCACCGACCCCGACCCAATTTGAACAGATCGCATACGGTGTCAACCGGATGGTGCAGGGGCTGATCAGTGTTTACCAAGCGACGGGCAACCCCAATTATGCACGGATGGCAGGGTTGGCGGCCTCATGGTTTACCGGGAACAACGCAGCTCATACCGCGATGTATGATCCAGGAACGGGCCGCGGCTACGACGGCATTATCGCTCCGGGCAAGATCAACCGGAATGCCGGAGCCGAATCGACGATCGAAACATTGATGGCAATGCAGTCGGTTCTCTCCAACCACTGGGCCACACCATATGTGAACGCCCGCACGGTCGAGATGCATGGTCTTCGTCTGATGGAAGCGGAAAAAGCGCAAGCGACCCACGGATCTCCCGTGATCATCACACCCGATTCGTCTTGGAACGGAGAGGCGGTGTACAGCAGTCAAACAGTAAAAATGTCAAACGGGGACGGTTTGACATTTGTATGGGATAATGACTGTACAGAACCAGTGCAAATCGAGGCGGCTATGGAGAAACAAGCAACGGTCAAAGGGAAGAGCATATTGGAAGTGTTGGTTAACGGAAAACCAATCGCCCTTTACGATGCAGGTGGATCGCCGGACCGGGATTATTTGTGGCGGGATCCGATCGGCCAAGCGGTATTAAAAAAGGGTATCAACCGGATTACCATGATTTATCACGGCGGGAGACCATTGATTTTGGATAATATCGCGGTTCAACCGGTCCGTTCATTCGTTTCGTTTACGACGGAACGGACAGGGCAAAACGCCTTCATCCACGATATTCGTACGAAGAAAAACTGGTTCGTCCAAGGGAAGTAAGCTGTATCCGTAGCCGGCAGAGTTGGATGAGTATTACTTGGAGGGACTGGAGTACATCACAGTGGTGCCACCAGAAACATTTGCTCACGGAAACGTCTTGTCGCGTATTCGAAATTGCCGAACAAGTGGGTTACAAGGATTACAAATATTTCGTGTACGTGTTCAAGAAGCTGACGGGAGTAACGCCCACAGGCTACCGTGAGTACAACATATCCGGATGATCTATAAATGGATATGGAGGATCAGGAGTATGAAGATCAATGAAAATTGGAAGATTCAATGGTTTGAACCGGGACAGGCCAATGAGCTTGAGGTCGCGTATCCCGATTACATCGACCACTTCTGGATTTCCACCAAGGTCCCCGGAGATGTACATTCGACGCTTATCGAGAAAAA
>NZ_JANRHH010000024.1 GCF_030433435.1 Polycladomyces subterraneus | reverse complement strand
TTAGGTATTTTTCTTTTCATGTCTACTTTTTGGGGTTCAGTTCAGTCTTCTGGACAACCGGCTTTTTTGTTGCATGCCACCGGGCCGGAACGGACTTGTCCCATTTCTCCCTTTCAATGATCGGCGGGTTTTCCACCTGTCGATCTTTTTTTGGCGAACCGGGCACATTAAAGGCGATCACTCAGGAAGGAGGGATCGCTTTGCGCAGGTCGCCCAAAGTGGGTGCGGTATCCGAACAAGGATGTCAGCATCTTTCCGCCGACCCGATCAACCATCCGCATCCACCCACGGAAGCGAGTGAGGTTGACCGTCGATCGGCTCTCCTATCTTTATCGTCTGTTTTGTCGAGGCCGCATCGATGCCGTTGACCCGAATGAATTGATTTCTTCCGTTATCTCAGCTAGACTGAGGGAAGATTGACGGAAATGGTGAGATAAAGGAGGAACGTGCACGATACCGAGTACGGGAGCGTGTGCGAACGAGATGAAACGGATTCGCGTATTTGGGGTGGATGACACCTTTCATCGGGATATTGAACTCATTGCTGGACTGTTTTTCGGTGAGGCAAAAGTGGTGGCAGACGAGGAACAGCGGCCGGATATCGATCTGGCCATCCGGGTGGAGGATCGCGGCGATACCGTGGCGGCGGCAGTGGAGATGGTGGACCCGGATGGCGGGCAACGTTGGTCGGCGGCACACACCAAACAGGTTCCACCGACGTTTACCGGTCGGGATCGTCGCAAAAAAGTGAAACAGACGATCAATCATGCTTGGTTGCGTGTATTGCAGGAAGCCACAGGTGTGGTGCAACCTTGGGGGATTCTGACCGGCGTGCGCCCCACGAAACTGTTCCACATGCTGATGTTGGCCGGCCATGGAAAGGAAGAAATCCGTCGCCTCTTGCAGACGGAGTATCTGATCCAGCCGGAGAAAATCGCCTTGCTGGAGGAGATCGTCGACCGGCAGCTGGCTGTATTGCCGGATCTGTACGAGCTGGATCGGGAAGTCAGTCTTTACATTGGCATCCCGTTTTGTCCGACCAAGTGTGCGTACTGCACCTTTCCTGCCTATGCGATCCAGGGACGAAACGGCTCGGTCAATGCGTTTCTGAAGGGCCTTCACGAGGAGATTGCGGCGGTAGGCGATTGGTTGAACGAGCAGGGATTGCCGATTACGACCGTGTATTTCGGCGGGGGTACGCCCACCTCCATTTCCGCGGAGCAATTGGATTCGTTGTTTTCTCAGATGAAGCGGACGTTCCGTGCGTTTGAAGGTGTACGGGAATGGACGGTGGAAGCAGGTCGTCCGGACACGATTGATGAAGAAAAACTGCATGTGCTGAAGAAGTGGCAAGTCGACCGGATCAGCATCAACCCGCAAAGTTTCCGGAACGAAACATTGAAGGCCATCGGCCGTCACCATACGGTGGAAGAGACGCTGACCAAATTCGCACTGGCCCGGGAAATGGGCATGAATAACATCAATATGGATCTGATCATCGGCTTGCCCGGAGAAGGTTTGGAGACGTTCCGGGAAAACTTGCGCATCGTGGAACAGTTGCGGCCCGAATCGCTCACCGTACACACATTGTCATTTAAACGCGGTTCCACCATGACGCAGAACAAACGCAAATATCGGGTGGCAGAACGGGACGAAGTAGCCGATATGGTCAACCTCGCCCGGGAGTGGACCAAGCAGGAGGGGTACGTCCCATATTATTTATATCGGCAGAAAAACATCTTGGGCAATCAGGAAAACGTCGGTTACGCATTGCCCGGCCATGAAAGTCTGTACAACATCATCATCATGGAAGAGCGGCACACGATCATCGGATTGGGATGCGGGGCGGTAAGCAAAATCATCCCGCCGGGAACGTCCAAGGTAAACCGCTGGTCCAATCCGAAAGAACCACAAGCCTATATCGATACGTATGGGACGATGATCCCGGAAAAATTGCGCGCCCTCTCCGACGCCTACGGGGAACGAATGGCTGTCCGGGGGTAAGCTGAAGTCTCACCGTTTCCTGAAAGCGGTGAGGCTTTTTCATCGACAGGAATATTTCCGACAGCGCATTACATCCCATCACCACAGAAACTAGCATGTTTAGATGGGGAAAGTGAGCTTAGAAACATTATTTGTCAGAGAAAATAAAGAGTTTGATGAACTGAATTGGATGGTAAAGGGTGTATTTGATTTGGAACGTAGATTACCCAAGCAGGTATTTCCTTACTATTGTCATTTTGAGACAAAAGATGGCTTATCAACAGCCTCGCCGCTTCCTGGCAGCGGCTTTTTTCTGTTAAAATAGGTAGAAAATAAAAATGATTCGTGAAAAGGGGGAGTGATTATGTCGACCACCCTATCCGGTCGCTTTTCCCAAGATGTGGAGCGGTTGCGGGAGGAAGTAATCGCTTGGCGTCGACATTTGCATCAATATCCGGAGTTGTCGTTTCAAGAAAAGAAGACATCCCGGTTCGTATATGAGACGTTGCAAACTTTTCCCGGGTTGATCGTTAACCGACCGACACCGACAAGCGCGATGGCTCGGCTGATCGGAAAACAGCCCGGTAGAATCGTCGCCCTGCGTGCGGATATGGACGCGTTACCCATCCAGGAGGAAAGCGGTGTGCCGTTCTCTTCCCGCAATCCGGGCGTGATGCACGCGTGTGGGCATGACGGGCATACGGCCATGTTGCTGGGTGTGGCCAAAATCTTTTCGCAGATGGCTGATCGGATCACCGGGGAGCTGCGGTTTTTGTTCCAACATGCAGAAGAGAAGTTTCCTGGCGGTGCACGTGAGTTGGTGCGTGCAGGAGTGATGGAAGGCGTGGATGCCGTGGTCGGCGTCCATTTGTGGACACCGTTAGCGGTAGGGAAAGTGGGTGTGGCGTATGGACCGATGATGGCGGCGCCGGATTTGTTCCGTCTCACCATCCAAGGAAAAGGCGGACATGCAGCTGCCCCGCATCAAACGGTCGATGCTATCGCCATCGGCGCCCAGGCGGTGACCAATCTGCAACACTTGGTGTCCCGGAGAACCGATCCGCTGGATTCGTTGGTGATCTCCATCACCGAATTTCATGCAGGAACGGAGCACAACATTATACCAGACAAAGTGGAGATTGTTGGTTCGGTCCGCACTTTCGACCCTGCGCTCCGTGAGATGGCGCCTGAGTGGATCGAGCAAGTCATCCGCGGTGTCACGTCTGCGCACGGTGCTGATTACGAACTGCGAGTTGAGCGCGGGTATCATCCGGTGATCAACGATGAAATGGTGACGCGTACGGTGGAAGAAGCGGTTGTCGAAGCGCTGGGGACAAACGTGATCGAACGGGTGAAGCCGTCGATGGGCGGTGAGGATTTTTCAGCTTATCAACAAGTGACTCCGGGAACTTTTCTCTTCATTGGTGCCGGAAACCCTGACAAGGGAGCCGTGTACCCGCACCATCACCCGCGGTTCACCATCGATGAGGATGCATTGGTAATCGGGATGAACGCACTGGTACACGGCGCTTGGAAGCTGTTGCACGCTTGACGGGATCGATTTTTCCATTCTCTTGAGAGTGGTCTGGTCACTGATCACTCCAAATGAACTGATCGGAAACTCGCTCCAACATGAAACACGAGAAAACACTCTGTAACGCCAATTCCTTGTTACAAGCGGTGATTTCCCCTCATCCGAGATCGGCATCGCGATGGACTTTCTGTCCGGAAGGGGAGTTCGCCGCTTGTTTGCCGAAAGCGACCAGCAAGACGACCGCCAGCGCTGCGATGGCAGTTTGCCATGTGATCATTTCCCCCAGCATCAGCGCAGAAAACAAAATCGTGAAAAACGGTTGCAGGTATTGCAGTTGACTCACACGGGCGATGCCGCCTTGAGCCAGCCCGGTGTACCAGAAGAAAAAACCGAGAAACTGACTCACCACCGCCAGATACAAAAACGCCCCCCATACGCGCAGGGATACGTCCATCATTCCGGGTACGATCATCCACACCGTCGGAACGATGAGCATCGGAAACGAAAGAACCAGTGCCCAACTGATGACTTGCCAGCCACCCATCTCGCGAGACAGTTTTCCACCTTCCGCATATCCCCAAGCGGCGGACAAGACGGCCCCCAACAATGCCCAGTCTGCGGTGCTCCATCCACCCAATCCCGAATCGTGCCATGCATACCACAACAAAATCAGACATCCGCCCGCACTACATACCCAAAAGAGTCGGGATGGCCGTTCTCCTGCCCGCCACGCGGCCAAACCAGCTGTCGCCAACGGCAGCAAAGCCAAAACAACGGCACCGTGGGAGGAAGGGACACGGGTCATAGCCCATGCACTCAAAACAGGAAAACCGATAATGACACCGAGGGCAACGCCGAAAAGCGGTTGCCATTGACCGCTTTTTGGAAGAGGGGTCCGCTTGATCCACAATAGGATGCCAGCCAGGAGCGCTGCGATGACCGCCCTAGCCAGACCGACGAAAACAGGAGGCCAATAGGCGACAACCACGCGGGTGAAAGGCAACGTGAGACTGAAACTGACCACACCGATTCCACCGTAAAACATCCCTTTGGCAACCGGACGGTTCATCTGTTTTTCTCCCACCTTGTTTGGAATCGTTTGCTATAGTGTATAATAGTTTATTATCAGATACAATCCCCATGCAATGATTCGAAAGGAATGAGATTTGTGTCGTTGGGAGACAACATCCGCCATCACCGCATGAGAAAAGGGCTTTCCCTGCATACGCTATCACAACGATCCGGTGTCAGTCCGTCCATGCTGTCCCAAATCGAACGCGGCATGAAAAATCCCACTGTACAGGTGGCCTGTCGGATTGCGGAAGCGCTGGATGTCACATTGTCTCAGCTGTTGGGGGAGGAACCCCGACGACAGGCGATCCTCATCCCAAAGCACCGACGTCCCGTATACCGGGAGGAGGAGACGGGGATCGAACGGCATGTGTTGTCACCGGCGTTTCCGTCAAAAGGGGTAGAACTGGTGATGAATGTGCTCCCGGAAGGAAGGGATACCGGTGTGTTCCCGCCCCACCAACCCGGCGTGACGGAGGTAGTATATGTGGAGGAGGGAGAATTGGAAGTGACGCTGGATTCTTCCACATATCGGCTTACCGCGGGGGACTCCTTGTACTTTGAGGCGGATGTGCCACACCGGTTTCAAAACGTGGGGAAAGAGCGTTGCCGATACTTTCTCGTGATCGACTCCCATACTCACAGCTGATCTCTTGACAAGCCGTTTCCATTCCATTAAAATCTATTGCTAATCGAACGAGTGGTTCGGATATACCTGAGGAAAACCCGACACAGTCAACATCGATGAAGGGACAAGTACCCGTCAAACGGGCAGTCAGAGAGAGGGCGCCTTGGCTGGAAGCGTCCTTCTGTCACGCGGCGGGGAATGACACCCGGAGGTTTCGGGGCGAACTCCCGTTGGGGACAGTAGACCCGAACGTTTGCCGAACGTTATATCGGCTTCGAGTGGGAGACGCACCGTTGATGACGGGTGTCTTCAAACAGGGTGGCACCGCGGGTGATGGTATGAATACCTATCTCTCGTCCCTGACAGCATCGTCAGTGGCGGGAGATTTTTTATTGGGATCGAGAAAAAGGAGGCAGTACCGATGAACGTACGCATACCACGCGGCACGGCGGACATTATGCCGGGAGAAGTGGAGAAATGGCAATACGTCGAAGAAAAAGCGCGCGATGTGTGCAGGCGTTATCATTTTTCCGAAATTCGCACGCCGATCTTTGAACACACCGAGTTGTTTCAACGCGGAGTGGGTGAGACGACCGATATTGTTGAGAAAGAGATGTACACCTTTGAAGACCGGGGCGGACGCAGCCTCACCCTGCGCCCCGAAGGGACAGCGGCCGTAGTACGGGCGTTCGTGGAACACAAGGTGTATGGCCAACCCCAACCGACCAAGTGGTTTTACATCGGACCGATGTTCCGGTACGAACGGCCACAGGCGGGACGGATGCGTCAGTTTCACCAGTTCGGTCTCGAAGTTTTCGGTTCACATGATCCCGGAACGGATGCCGAAGTGATCGCGCTCGGTGCCCATTTTTTTGAGTCCGTGGGACTGAAGGGCGTCACCGTTCACCTGAACAGCGTCGGTTGTCCTCAATGCCGACCGGTGCATCGGGAGAAACTGGTGGCTTATCTCACACCGCACAAAGACCAGTTGTGCCGGGACTGCCAATCGCGATTGGAGCGCAACCCGTTGCGCATCCTGGACTGCAAAAACGAGACCTGCCGGCAGATCACCGAAGACGCTCCAGCTGTGTTAGACGTGTTGTGCGACGAATGTGCGCCGCATTTTGAAGCGGTGAAACGGCACCTGGATCTGCTGGGCGTCGATTACACCGTCAATCCCCGGCTGGTACGCGGATTGGATTATTACACCCGGACGGCGTTTGAATACATGTTGGAAGGGTTGGGTGCGCAAGCATCAACGATCGGTGGTGGCGGACGTTACAACGGCATGGTGGAGGAATTCGGCGGTGGTGACGTACCCGGCATCGGCTTCGCCACCGGATTGGAGCGCGTGCTGTTGGCGTTGGAGGAGCAAGGCGTGACATTACCGCTGGATCGAAGTCTGGATTGTTTCCTGGTCACGCTGGGAGATGAGGCCCAAGAAAAAGCGGTCACACTCCTGCAATCGCTCCGCAAGGCTGGCTGTTCGGTAGACCGGGATTATCTGGGGCGGAAACTCAAAGCGCAGATGAAGGCGGCGGATCGGATGAACGCCCGATTTGTCGCCATTTTGGGTGAAGAGGAACTGAAACAAAACCAGATCGTGGTCAAAGATATGACCACAGGCGAACAGGAAACGGTCAACCTGGATCAATTCGTCGACTACATCCGCCAGGGAAGCAAGCGGTAGGAGGGATCACAGGATGGAAAGCATGCATAAGACGCATCATTGCGGTGAATTGCGAAAAGAACATGTGGGCCAGGAAGTCGTCCTCAACGGTTGGGTTCACAAACAACGCGATTTCGGCGGATTGATCTTCCTCGATCTGCGCGATCGCTCCGGATTGGTACAAGTGGTTTGTAATCCGGAAACCTCGCCCGCCGCTGTGGAAATTGCCCAAAAGGTCCGGAGCGAGTACGTATTGGCGGTCAAGGGAAAAGTGATCAACCGCTCGCCGGAGACGGTCAACCCCAAGCTGGAGACTGGGGAAATCGAGGTGCAGGCCGAGGAGATCGAAATTCTCAACCCGGCCAAAACACCGCCGTTTGTCATTCAAGACCAGGTGGACGTGGACGAACCGGTACGGCTCAAATATCGGTATCTCGATCTTCGGCGGCCGGTGATGCAGCAAGCGATGATCCTTCGTCACCGTGCGATGCAGGTGGTGCGCCGTTTCCTGGACGAGCGCGGTTTCATCGAAGTGGAAACGCCCATATTGACCAAAAGTACACCGGAAGGCGCACGCGACTATCTGGTCCCGAGCCGGGTACATCCTGGTGAATTCTATGCGTTGCCCCAATCACCTCAATTATTCAAACAGCTCTTGATGGTGGCGGGGATGGAGCGGTACTTCCAGATCGCCCGCTGTTTCCGAGATGAGGACCTGCGGGCGGACCGGCAGCCCGAATTTACTCAGATTGACATCGAAGCGTCGTTCCTGCCGAAAGAAGCCTTCCTGGAGATGATGGAAGAGATGGTGGCGACGCTGTTCCGTGAAACGATCGGAGTGGAGGTGGAACGCCCCTTCCCGCGGATCACCTATCGGGAGGCGATGGAGAAATACGGTTCGGACAAACCGGACTTGCGCTTTGGGATGGAACTCGTCGACTTGTCGGATATCGTAAGAAACAGCGGATTCAAGGTGTTTTCCTCCACCGTGGCGGCAGGCGGCCAGGTCAAAGCGATCAATGTCAAAGGATGTGCGGGCTGGAGTCGCAAGGAGATCGACAGCTGGGGCGAAACGGCGCAACAGCTGGGAGCCAAGGGTCTTGCCTGGCTGGCGGTAAAAGAGGAAGGACGCAAAGGTCCTGTCGCCAAATTCCTGAGCGAGGATGAATGGGACCGTATTCGCGAGGCGACCAAAACGGAAAAGGGGGACTTGCTCCTGTTCGTGGCCGACCGGCCAGAGGTGGTGGCCCAGGTATTGGGCGAATTACGGCTGAAGCTGGGCAAACATCTGAACTTGATCGACCCGAACGTATACCGGTTCGCGTGGATCACCGAATTTCCGTTGTTGGAATATGACGAGGAAACAAAACGGTATTACGCGATGCACCATCCTTTCACCATGCCGGTGGAAGAGGACATTCCGTTGTTGAAAACCGACCCGGGTCGCGTTCGAGCGCAAGCGTATGACATGGTGCTCAACGGATATGAAATCGGCGGGGGCAGCCAACGGATCCACCGTCGGGAAGTACAGGAGGCCATGTTTGAAGCGTTGGGTCTGTCTATGGAAGAAGCGCGGGAAAAATTCGGTTTCTTGCTGGAAGCCTTTGAATATGGGGCACCGCCTCATGGCGGCATCGCATTCGGATTTGATCGTTTGGTGATGCTGTTAGCGGGTCGGAGCAACCTGCGGGATTGCATCGCTTTCCCGAAAACGGCCAGTGCCAGCTGCTTGATGACAGAAGCACCTTCTCCGGTCGATGAACGGCAATTGGAGGAATTGCACATCACGGTGCGGGAAGAAGCGACCCAAAAGGCAGAGTAGGGTATGTCCGGCCATGCCATCTCTATTGGGGCGTGTCTGGTAATCCGTGAGGGAGCAATTGTTTTCCCAAGTGAGTGACTTCCAACCCTGGCCGATCGAAGACCCGGAAAGTGCAGGAATGAAATCGCGGGTCAACTCTCTCTAAGCGAAGCGTACATTGCCTGCGTCCTGGGCTCCAGGTCGGAGCGGCCACGACCTGCTTCTTTGCAGGGCGCAGGTGGAGCGAGCCGGAAAATGCTTTTGGACAGTATTCACCAGACACGCTCTAGGGAGAATGATGCTTGAATAAGGGGAAACTCTGTGATAACATATAAGCACAACAAGAGCCCTGCGATGTACGTGAACCACCGAAAGTTTTGAGCCAACACCATTACAAAAGGGAGCCCGGTGTCGTCTGGGGGAGCGGAAGCCTCCGGTGAGAGGACCCGTGAACTCAGGCGCAGGGCACCCACCTGCGAGAGAGCAGGTTCAAAACTAAGGGAGCCACGGCATAATGGGGCTCTTTTTTTATTTTATAGGTTTCTTGATTCCGGGGAAGACTGAACGATGTGATCGCTGCGACGAGGAGGGGGAAGATGAAAATCGGCATCGACATCGACGGGACCATCAAAGATACCCAATCGGCCGCTGTCCAGGTATATAACGAAGCACTCAACCGCAAGGTGAAACGGGAGGATATCAAGGAGTTTCACTTGGACAAAGCTTACGGTTTGAGTAAAAAAGAAGGCGCCCACCTGTGGCGCAAGCTGGAACACAAAATCTATTCCTTGGCCGTTCCGCTTCCCGATGCGGCTGAGGTTTTGACCCAGTTGCAGCAACAGGGACACGAGATCCACTTCATCACCGCACGTCCGGGGAAGCCGCATATTGTGGATATCACAAAAAAGTGGCTAAAAAAGCATGGTTTCCCCTACAATGGGGAGAATCTGATTATGAGCGCGCAGAACAAGGCAGAAGTGGCCCGGCGTCTCGGCATCGAATTGTTTTTTGAGGATGCGCCGCAACATCTGGACCGTTTGGTGGAGGCGGGAATTCCGACTGTTATCGTCGACGCGGTGTACAATCGGGATTACCCCCATGATTTACCGCGCATCACCAGTTGGAAGCAGGTATTTGGCTTGCTGGAGCAGATGGAAGCGCGACGCGTCTGAGACGAGCGAATACCATCTATCGCTCTTAGGAAGAAGCCCATCGATCTTCCAAGGATTTACCTCCACATTCTTTCAATTTTCCCGATCCGTCCCCTTTCCCGACTCTCCTTTCATCCAACGAAGAAACTGTTGCAACTTCCCTTCATAACCGATATCGGTCGGGTGATAAAACGTTTTGCCGACATGTTCGTCCGGTAAATATTGTTGGGGGACGTAACCGCGCGGATAATCGTGCGGATATCGATAGCCGATGCCCCGATTTTGCCCTTTGGCGCCAGGAAAATGGGCATCCCGCAAATGCGGGGGGACTTCCCCGCGCGATTCCTTTTTCACCGCATCCATCGCTTCATTGATTCCGCGTACGACGGCATTGCTTTTGGGAGCGGTGGCAATGTAGATGACGGCTTGCGCCAGCGGGATTTGCGCTTCCGGCATACCGATGAAGTCAACCGCATGTGCTGCCGCCGAGGCGATCAAAAGCGCGCGCGGATCAGCCATTCCCACGTCCTCCGCCGCATGGATAAACACCCGACGAGCGATGAACCGGGGATCTTCACCGGCCTGGATCATTTTGGCCAGATAATACAATGCGGCATCGGGGTCAGAACCGCGCATGCTCTTGATGAAAGCGGAGACGGTGTCATAATGTTGATCCCCGCTTTTGTCATAGCGGATCACTTTTCGCTGGATGGATTCCTCCGCCACATCCAGTGTGATGCGCCGGACACCGTCTTCATCGGGATTGGTGGTGAGGACGGCCAGTTCGATGGCATTGAGGGCATTGCGTGCATCTCCGCCCGCCATCCGCACAATGTGCTGCAAAGCAGCTTCTTCTACTTCAACACGGTACGCGCCCAATCCGCGGTGTTCATCCGCCAACGCCCGACGGATCAGGGTCATCAGATCCTCTTCCCCTATCGGCCGCAGTTGAAAGAGGCGCGATCGGGACAACAAGGCCGGATTGACTTCGAAAGACGGATTTTCCGTTGTCGCTCCGATCAGGATGATGGTGCCGTCTTCAACTGAAGGTAACAGGGCATCTTGCTGTGACTTGTTGAACCGGTGGATTTCATCGATAAACAGCACCGTTTTTTGCCCATACATCCCCAGTCGCTCTCTTGCCTCCTGAATAAGGCGACGGATATCCGAAACACCGGCTGTAACCGCGTTGATCTGTTCGAAATGGGCACTGGTGGTATTGGCGATCACGCGGGCCAACGTGGTTTTTCCGGTTCCGGGCGGACCGTGCAGGATGAGTGAGCTGAGCTGATCCGCTTCGATAGCCCGGCGGAGCAGCCTGCCCTTGCCGATGATATGGGATTGTCCCACGATTTCGTCTAATGTGCGTGGCCGCATGCGGGCGGCCAACGGGGCGCGTTTTTCCGATTCCTTTTGTCGTCCGTATTCAAACAGGTCCATTGCTCTTCTCCTCTTCAATTCTCTGCATCTTCCTGATTACAGGGTACAAGAACAAGCGTTCTAGATCAACTTCGGTTCCATTCACAGGGCGTATTTGATTCAAAGCTGCCTAGGCGAATAAAAGCCGACTGAGCTGAAGAAAATCAGGGGCATCTTCCTCTAAGTAGATATACACTAAGATCTCATACATCGGACCATAATAAGAATAAGCAAAAAGTACGATGGAAGCAGATTGGACGGATTTGGCGAGTTTCGGTACAATTTGGGGAGAGTGAAGATGGGACAGAAACGAGGAAGAGGTGTGATTCGGTGAAAGTGTCCACCAAGGGACGATACGGATTAACCATCATGATGGATTTGGCCCGGCGATACGGAGAAGGACCGACATCGCTGAAAAGTGTCGCCGAACGCCATCAGCTGTCGGAGCATTATTTGGAACAACTGATTTCTCCCTTGCGTAATGCCGGTTTGGTACGCAGTGTGCGCGGGGCGTATGGAGGATACATACTGGCACGGCCTCCGGAGGAGATCACGGCAGGGGATGTGATTCGCGTTTTGGAGGGACCCATCTCTCCGGTGGAGTTTTCCGAAGAGGACGATCCGGCCCGCCGAGATTTGTGGAAACGCATTCGGGATGCGATTGCCGACGTGTTGGACAACACGACGTTGGCCGACTTGATCCATTTCACCTCGGATGGACAAAGCGACGCTTATATGTTTTATATTTAAAACATAAAACAGCAGGTGAAGACGATGTCGATTTATTTGGACCATGCGGCGACGACGCCGATCCATCCCAAAGTGAAAGAAGCGATGCTTCCTTTTTTGGAAGACCACTTCGGCAATCCCTCCAGTATCCACGCTTACGGTCGGACCGTACGGCAGGCGATTGACCGTGCTCGTGATCAAGTGGCGGCATCCATCCATGCTGAACCCGGTCAACTGATCTTTACCAGCGGGGGAACAGAGGCGGATAATCTAGCGTTGATCGGTGTGGCGATGGCCATGCGGGAGAAAGGAAAAGATCGGGTCATCACCACGACGGTGGAGCATCATGCCGTGTTGGACACATGTCATTATTTGGAAAGAAACGGGTTTCAGGTCATTTATATACCGGTGGATCGACATGGGCGCGTGCAGACCGAGGAGTTGAAGCGGGCTATCGATGACCGTACCGCCATCATCAGTGTCATGTACGGCAACAATGAAGTGGGCACCCTGCAACCGATCGAGGAGATCGGTCAAATCGCCAAAGAGTGGGGCGTCTGGTTTCATACGGACGCCGTTCAAGCGCTGGGATCGGAACCGCTGGATGTGCGCAAGCTGCCGGTGGATCTGCTCTCGTTGTCCAGTCACAAAATCAACGGGCCCAAAGGTGTAGGTGCGTTGTACATCGGGCGAAAGGTGCCAATACAGCCGCAAATGCACGGCGGTATGCAAGAACGCAGAAGGAGAGCTGGCACGGAAAATGTGATTGGAATCATCGGCTTCGGTCAGGCGGCTGAACTGGCGATGGCCAACCGGGAGGAACATCGCGACACAGCGCAACGCTGCCGGGAAGCGATGTTGGAAACGTGGCGTCAGGAGGGCATCTCTTTTGTCGTCAACGGGCACCCGGAACATTATCTGCCTCATGTGCTCAATGTCAGTTTCCCTGGAGCAGAAACCGAGACCCTGCTGATGAACCTGGATCTGGAAGGGATCGCGTGCTCGAGTGGTTCAGCTTGCACATCGGGAACACTGGAGGTCTCTCACGTGTTGAAAGCGATGGGCTTGCCCGATGAGCTTTTGCGTTCTGCAATCCGTTTCAGTTTCGGTTGGGGCAATACGGTTGAACAGGTGACAGAAGCCGCAAAAACGGTCGCCCGCGTCGTCCGCCTTCTCACGGAGAGGTGAGCGGGTCCGACTTCCTGTCATGTGTCTGGCAAATCGATCAGACGCGACGTTTCCCTGGAGAGCGACTGACCAGCTCCCGAGCTTCGATTCGGAATGCGCAGGAATTCATTCGCAGGCCATTTCCTGTAAACATTGCGCGTTCTCACTCCCCGGTTCGGAGCGGACAAGATCAGCTTCCTTGCAGGGCGCAGGTGAAGCATCCGGGAAAGTGAAGGGCCCGACTCATCAGATACAACCTCGACCACTTTGTCAGCAGTCGTAGTGTTTCGCCTTTGCGGCGAAACACTTCTTTTATCCAAAAAAACAGGGAAAGGAGAACCAGTGATGAAAAAAGATGGAGATGTCATCAACGGAATGGACGATTGGGAATCAACCCTGGACAATATCGATTGGAAAGAAGTCCTACAGGAAATCGACAGTGCCTTGTTGGACAATTTGGCGGCGGAGTTGGGATTTCGTTCCTATGAATTGCTGAAACGGGCTTCGCAGATGTTGACGCCCGATTATTACCTGATCCATTTGTCCGACGGCCGATGGGGATTGTGGAGTCCGACGCATTACAAACACCAGGACCCGATCTTCGCTCACAGCCGGGAAGAAATGTTTGCCCTCATCCAAGACGGATTTCAGTTGCCGGATGAGGAAGCGGTGCAATATGTGCAAGAGACGTTGGATTCCGTTCGACAGACGCAACGTTGCATCCAATGTAGTTTTGAATTCGACCCTGGGGACCCTCTGCGGGAGGAATGGGGAATGGAAAGCGGAGTGGAAGCACCCGAGCAGTTTTGCTCCCCTGAATGCGCGATGGAGAGCATTGTGAAACAGCTGCAACAGGATCACGGATGGGAATAATGCTGTATTTTGCGAACTTGTGATGAAAAGTTTGCTTTTTCTCTGGCTTTTGGCATTCTTTACCCACTATACTGGTATCAGAATGGTTGTTCGGCAAGAGGTGCGATAAAGCATGCAACAATCCGGGCTCGACCTTTGGGGAGAACAGTATCTCAAAGGTGCCGTCATCCAGGAGATCTACCACAATGAAGAAAACGGCTTCGGGGTGTACCTGTTGAAAATCCTTGAAGCTTCGGAGCTGACGGATCAATCGGAAACCGTCGTGGTGGGCCATCTGTTTCGCCCGCATCCGGATGAAGTATTGACCTGCTACGGTCAATGGGTGCAACACCCCAAATATGGACGGCAGTTTCAGGTTCAGCGGGTGAAAAAGGAGTGGCCCCAGTCCGAAGAAGCCGTCGTCAAATATCTGTCTAGCGGACTTTTTCCCGGTGTCGGCAGGAAAACGGCGGAAAAAATCGTCCAACATCTCGGGCCGGCGGCACTGGAGAAGATCAGCTCCAACCCGGATATTCTGGCGGATATCCCGGGGGTGACTTCGGCACGGGCCCGGACCATCGCCGATAACATCCGGGAGAATCAGGCATTGGAACAGGCGATGGTGTATTTATATGAGTTCGGGATCGGGCCCGCTTTGGCCTTGAAAATCGTACAGACATACAAAGAAGAGACAATGGCCGTCCTGCGTGAAAATCCGTACCGGTTGATTGAGGATGTCGAAGGGGTTGGTTTTCGACGGGCGGATGAAATCGCTCGTCAAGCCGGAGTGGCGCAGGATTCCCCTGCCCGTTTTCAGGCGGCGGTATTGTATGCCGTCAAAGAAGCTGCGTACACTTACGGGCATGTATACGTGACCCAGGAACAGCTGTTGGCAGAAGTGAAGGAGCTGCTGGGAGAAGACGCCTGTCTGTTTGATGACCGTACCCGTCAGCTGTTGGATCAGATGGTGGCGGAAGAACGGTTGGTGGAAGCGGAAGGACATTTCTATCTGCCGTCTCTGTATTTTGCGGAGCACGGCTTCGCTTTGCGTGTACGGCTGTTGATGGAACAGGAAATACCCACTTTTCCGGCACAGGAAATCTATCGGGCGATCGGGGAGTTGGAAGAGGAGCTGGGGGTGGCGTATGCCGACCGGCAACGGGATGCGATGACGGAAGCGATTTCCTCCCCTCTGATGATTTTGACTGGGGGACCCGGTACCGGAAAGACCACCGTCATACGTGGGATTTGTCATCTGTTTGCCCGTTTGCACGAGTGCTCGCTTGATCCTGCCGTTTACGAAGGGACCGATCGGCCTTACCCGATCCGACTGGTTGCACCAACTGGCAGAGCGGCGAAGCGAATGTCGGAGGCGACAGGTCTCCCAGCAATGACGATCCACCGTCTGCTGGGATGGAAAGGTGACTTTTTTGAGCGAAATGCAGACAATCCCATCGAGGGATCTTTGCTAATCGTCGACGAGGTGTCGATGATGGATATCTGGTTGGCCAACCAATTGTTCCGGGCGATTCCTAAAGGTATGCAAGTGGTGTTGGTAGGGGATCAGGATCAACTCCCCTCTGTCGGTCCCGGCCAAGTTCTTCAACATCTGTTGCAGGTAGAGGACATTCCACGTGTGGAGCTGACCGAGATCTTCCGACAGGAAGAAGGTTCTTCCATCATCACGTTGGCACACGCCTTGAAAAAGGGGGAAGTCCCAGACGATCTGGTCCGCCCCATGCCGGATCGACGTTTTTTTCCTTGTACCCAGGAACAAGTCGTCGATGTGGTGCTCCAAACGTACCAGCAAGCCATCAAAAAAGGATATACGCTGTTTGACGTGCAGGTTTTGGCTCCGATGTACAAAGGTCCCGCCGGCGTCAATCGCATCAACCGGGCGATTCAGGAAGCGGTTAATCCCAAACGGGATGGCGTCCGGGAAATCACCTGGGGTGAGACCGTTTTCCGCGTCGGGGACAAAGTGCTCCAGCTGGTGAACCATCCGGAACATCCCATTTACAACGGGGATATGGGTGTCATCATCGCGATCGAGGATACGGCGGCGACTGACGAACCGGTCTGTTGGGTCCGGTTCGACCGCCTGGAAGTGCCATACAAACGCAATCAACTGAATCAGCTTTCATTGGCCTACGCTTGTTCCGTCCACAAAGCACAAGGGTCGGAGTTTCCCATCGTCATTTTCCCCGTGGTCCACGCTTACAGGCGAATGCTCAGACGCAACCTGATCTACACGGCGGTGACGCGCAGTAAATCGTATTTGATCTTGTGCGGAGAACGGGAAGCCATTCGCATCGGTGCCCAGCAAACTCGGGGGGATGAGCGCAACAGCCATTTGGTCGAATTGTTGCGGCGTTGGCATCAACCCCCAGCGTAGGTCCCGGAGGGCAAATGCATACTAAGGAAAGCGAAAGGAGGCACTCCTTTTGCGAAAATCCCAAGATGTCATCGGTTTGCCGGTGTATCATGCGCAAACGGGTCGGCATTTGGGGACCGTCCGGGACCTGCTGTTTGATGAAATGCAACGGCTGTGCGGGTTGTTGCTGGAGGACGGCGGTGCATTTAAGACCGGGCGGTATCTCCCTTCCGAACGGATTGGTGCCATCGGTACAGATGCAGTGATGGCAGACAGCGAACCGATCCCCTTTTCCTCATCTCAAGCGCTCCAGCGATGGACGGGCATGTTGACGGGACAGCGAAAATTGCGTGGACGACCCGTGATGACGGAACATGGACACGCATTGGGAATGGTGGAGGACGTCTATTTTTTGGAAAATGCGGGAACGCTGGTAGGGTATGAACTGTCCGACGGTTGGTGGTCCGATTGGCGGGAGGGACGAAAAGTCCTTCGCACCCCGTGCCCCTTGATTTGGGGGGAAGAGATCTTGATCGCCCCCGCCGTCGGTTGGCAAATGGATGAGTGAAAGTAGGGGAGAACATGCTTCGCTGTCCCAGCTGCAATTCCCATGATTTGGGCAAAGTGGGCACCAATCAGTTCTATTGCTGGAACTGTTTTGTCGAATTCACAGTTGCCGGCGACGAGATTTCTGCAGTCTTCCAGGTGGAAGAAGATGGCAGTCTCAGTTCGCTGAATGACCTGTTCCTGGATGAATCCGATCAAGCCGCCCTTTAGGGGGAAAGGAGGATTGGCTATGATGCGTCGAATCCTTTCCGCTTTGGCGGTCGGCACTGTTCTCACTTGGGTTGCCGGCCGTATGACGGGCCGAATCGCTCCAATGCGCGGCAGGCGGTGGATGGGCCGAATTTGGCAGAAGATCTCGTTGAAGCGCATGCTCACCAATTTGGCTCTGAGTCGAATTTTTATGCAGGTTTTAGGCAAACAGATGGTCCGTCGCTGGGCCCGTTAACCGTCCTTTTCCCTCCTCCGCCAACCCTTCCCGGCTGGACGTGAACGGGAAGGGCGAAATACCGGGTGGGACCGTCCTATTCTCGATGAAGAGGGACGTCCCACCTTTTCCATATCGTCATACATATTTCTGTGGGACGAGGTACTATACTGTTATCAGGAGATCCCGGGGAGGTGGGATCGGTGGAGCGCCTCACACGACAACGGGCTTTGTACATATCCGTGCTGACATTGGTGATCTTGGGCATCATTTTTTTGCTTGTGCAGATCGGACCGTGGCTGCGAGGGCTGGCGGGATTTTTGAAGGCTGTATTGACTCCCTTTTTGTTTGCTGTGGTTATCTCCTATCTGTTGCACCCAATTGTCACCATGCTGAGCGAGCGGGGCGTCCCCCGATCGGTGGCCGTACTCTTGATTTACACATTGTTCATTGCTTCGATCGTGGTGGTTGTGATGAATCTGGTTCCGATGTTCGATCAGCAGCTGGAAGAGATGGCCGAACATTTGCCCCAATGGAATGATCAGATCCGGAGCTGGATCGATCAGTACGATCACAACAAACAAGTATTGCCTCACAGTGTACAGATCGGGATCGAGCGATCGCTGGACAGATTGGAACAATCGGTTGCCGACGGGATTGGGAATTGGTTGAGCGGCATCGGCAGTACCCTCAACCAGGTGATGATCGCGTTGGTGGTTCCATTTCTCGCTTTTTATATGCTCAAGGACACACAATTGATTGAACGAAGCATGTTGGCCTTCTTTCCCGTGCGTCATCACAAAAATATTCTCCGTTTGTTTCGGGACATCGATACGGCGTTGGGGAATTATATTCGTGGTCAATTGTTGGTCTGCCTGATCGTGGGCGTGTTGGCATACGTCGGTTACCGGTGGATCGGTCTGCCGTACCCACTCCTGCTGGCGTCGTCGGTGGCGGTATTCAATGTTGTACCGTACCTGGGCCCGTTTCTTGGAGCGATTCCGGCAATTTTAGTCGCTTTGGCCATCTCCAAAAAGATGGTCGTCTCCGTATTGCTTATCAATCTGGTCATTCAAATGCTGGAGGGTAATGTGATTTCGCCGCAAATCGTGGGACGTACCCTCCACCTGCATCCGCTGTTGATCATTTTTGCTCTATTGGCGGGAGGAGAGGTAGGTGGAATTTGGGGCATGATATTGGCCGTTCCCTTTTTTGCCGTGTGCAAGGTGATCGTCGAACATGTGACCCGTCATGTGATTCACCGTTGACAAGAGAGCAGTTCATGAGTGTTTGAAATCGGCGTGTTTCGTGTAGTATAATGAAGGACGAGCATGATCTTCCAAATGATCGAAAGCGATGACGGAACCGAGTGAACTAACTCCCCCGTTTCAGAGAGGAAGGCCCGCGGCTGAAAGGCGTTCCCGGTGTGGAAGGTGCACGGCCAGTTCCCGAGTGCAGGCAAACCCTGCCGGCGAAAGCCGTTATCCTATGACGAGCGACCGTCAGCATCATGCGGGCGGTAATCGGGGTGGTACCGCGGGAAAACCTTCTCGTCCCTGGGACGGGAGGGTTTTTTGTATTTTGCGAGTCAACCGTAGGAGGGAAATCAAATGAAGGCGGCCGAAATACGGAAAAAGTTTCTGGATTTCTTCGTAGAGAAAGGGCATAAAGTAGAGCCCAGTGCTTCGTTGGTGCCGGTGGATGATCCGTCCCTTTTGTGGATCAACAGCGGCGTGGCCACGTTGAAGAAATACTTCGACGGCCGGTTGACACCGGACAACCCGCGCATCGTCAACGCGCAAAAATCGATCCGTACCAACGATATCGAAAACGTCGGGTATACAGCTCGTCATCATACGTTTTTCGAGATGCTGGGCAATTTCTCGATCGGGGATTACTTCAAGGAGGAAGCCATCCTTTGGGCATGGGAGTTTCTGACGGATCCCAAATGGATGGGGTTGGATCCCGATCGTCTGTCGGTCACCATTCACCCGGAAGATGATGAGGCTTACCGAATTTGGCGGGAAAAAGTGGGTATCCCCGATGAGCGGATTGTCAAACTGGAATCTAACTTCTGGGATATCGGAGAAGGACCGAGCGGACCCAATACGGAGATTTTTTATGATCGCGGCGAGCATCTGTGTGATCCGAACGATCCAGAGTGCTATCCGGGCGGGGAAAACGAGCGGTATCTCGAAATCTGGAACCTGGTCTTTTCCCAGTACAACCACAACCCGGATGGTACATACACTCCGCTGCCCAAGAAAAACATTGATACCGGAATGGGCCTGGAGCGGATGGCCTCGGTGATGCAGGACGTGCCGACCAACTATGACACGGACCTGTTCCAGCCGATCATTCAGGCCACGTGCCGGGAAGCCGGGGTGGAGTACGGCAAGGACAAGGAAACGGACGTGGCGCTCAAAGTGATCGCCGACCACATTCGCACCGTCGTGTTTGCCGTGGGCGACGGCGTACTGCCTTCCAACGAAGGACGCGGATACGTCTTGCGCCGCTTGTTGCGCCGTGCGGTGCGCTATGGGCGGAAGCTCGGAGTCGACCGTCCGTTCCTGTATCAATTGACCGGTGTTGTCGCCGAGATCATGAAGGATTACTATCCGGAGCCCCTGGAGAAACAGGCGTTTATCGAGCGCGTCATCCGTGGGGAAGAGGAACGTTTTTTGGAAACCCTGTCGGAAGGGCTGCACATTTTGGCGCAGGTGGTGGAACAGGTCCGGGAGGTAGGTACCGGCCGCATCTCCGGTCAGGATGCTTTCAAGTTGTATGACACCTACGGTTTCCCGGTGGATCTGACCGAAGACTTTGCTCGGGAACACGGGTTGGAAGTGGATCGGGAAGGCTTCGAAAGGGCGATGGAGGAACAACGCGAACGAGCCCGGGCTGCCCGTCAGGACGTGGACAGCATGCAGGTGCAGGGCGGAGCGCTCGCAGAGTTGGAGGTAGAGAGTACCTTTGTTGGCTATACCCGTTTGCAGACGGACACGCGCGTGGCCGCGCTGGTGCATGACGACCAGTTGGTCGATATGGTGGGCACGGGCGAAACCTGTATCGTCGTGTTGGAAGAGACGCCGTTTTATGCGGAAAGCGGGGGGCAGGTGGCTGACAAGGGTTGGATTCGCAGTGACAGCGCTCGCCTGCGTGTGGAAGACGTGCAAAAAGGTCCCCGCGGTGAACACCTGCACACCGTTCGCGTGGAAGAAGGTGTGATTCGTAAAGGTGACAGGGTAACAGCGGAAATCGAGGAAGCCAAACGGGCCGATATTGTCAAGAATCACACGGCCACTCACTTGTTGCACCGGGCGTTGAAAGACGTGCTGGGAGAACATGTCAACCAGGCCGGATCGTTGGTGGCACCTGATCGTCTTCGTTTCGATTTCACGCACATCGGTGCCATGACGGAAGAAGAGATCCGGAAAGTGGAACAGCTGGTCAACGAGCATGTCTGGGCCAACACCGAAGTGGAAACATTCCACAAACCGCTCGCCGAAGCAAAGGCGATGGGGGCTATGGCACTGTTCGGTGAAAAGTACGGTGAGATCGTACGCGTTGTCCGGGTTGGTGACTACAGCTTGGAGCTGTGCGGCGGAACGCACGTCAACCGTACGGGTGAGATCGGATTGTTCAAGATTGTCAGCGAAAGTGGCATCGGTTCCGGCACGCGGCGGATCGAAGCGGTCACAGGTCGGCATGCGTTCCGCTACCTGGAGGAGCAGCTTCAGCTTTTACACGAAGCGGCCGAACGGCTCAAAGCACGTCCTTCCGAAGTGGTGGAACGACTGGATGCCTTGCAGGCACGATTCAAAGAATTGAGCCGTGAAAACGAATCGCTACGGGCCAAACTGGGCCGGTTGGAAGCCCAACAATTGACCGATCAGGTACAGGAAGTCGCCGGTGTCCCTGTGTTGGCCGCCCGCGTCTCCGTGTCCGACATGGATGCTTTGCGTCAAATGGTCGATGATTTGCGGAACCGAATGAAAGAGTGCGTAGTGGTATTGGGTGCGGTCAATGGGGATAAAGTACAATTAGTGGCTGCCGTGACACCTTCCTATGTGAATGCCGGGTTGCATGCCGGAAAACTGATCAAGGAAGTGGCTGCTAAATGCGGCGGTGGAGGCGGCGGACGTCCCGACATGGCACAGGCCGGCGGTAAGAAACCCGAACAATTGAACGATGCTCTCCGTTTGGTTCCGGATCTTGTACGGCAACAGATGGAAGCTTCCCAATAAGCAAATAGAGGAAATCCGTTCTGTTGGGGCGAAGTAAAGAGTACAAATGGCCCATCCAAACAAAAGAGGTGTTGTGAAATTGTCTATGGATGAGACAATGAAGTTTGACTTTCGGGGGGAGGAACAGGAAGAAGTCAACCCGGATGAAATCCTTTTGGTCGTGTATGAGGCGCTGAAAGAAAAGGGATACAATCCGATCAACCAAATTGTCGGATATCTCCTGTCCGGAGACCCTGCCTACATTCCCCGTCACAAAAACGCGCGCGCCTTGATTCGGAAAGTGGAGCGGGATGAGTTGATTGAAGAGCTCGTCAAACACTATTTACAATCCCGCTCGGATCATTAAAGGATTCGATCGGTGCGTATATTGGGATTGGATGTGGGAGAACGGCGTGTGGGCGTGGCGGTGAGTGATCCGATGGGTTGGACGGCACAAGGGATTGAAGTGATCGACCGTGCCCGCACCCCTGACTGGATGGCGCGCGTCGGGGAGCTGGTCCGCCAATATGAAGCGGAAGCGATCGTGGTGGGGCTGCCGCGCAACATGAACGGCTCGATCGGGCCACGGGGCGAAGCGTGTCAGGCGGCAGCGGAGGAACTCCAGCGTCGTTTCTCCCTCCCCGTTCATCTCTGGGACGAGCGTTTGTCGACAACCGCGGTGGAACGAACGCTGATATCGGGGGACGTCAGCCGCAAGAAACGGAAACGCGTGATTGATCAAATGGCGGCGTCCTGGATCTTGCAGGGATACCTGGATGCCCAAAGGAGGACACCTGATCATGAACATTCATCAAACAAATGAACCGGAATTCATCGTGATCCCAGACGAGGACGGGAACGAAAACCGGTTTGAAATTCTGTTCACATTTGAGCAGGACGAAACGGGTAAAAAATACATGTTGGTCGTCCCGGCGGACGAGGACACGGATGATGAAGAAGAACAGGAAGTCTACGCCTTTCGATATGAAGAGGACGGGGATGACAAGCTGACCTTCTATCCCATCGAGGAAGAAGCAGAATGGGATATGGTGGAGGAAGTGTTCAACACCTTCATGGCCGAACCGGAAGACTTCGAAGAAGATGAAGCGGGGCGTTGACGCGTATGGACCATCAGGAATCGCGTCTGGGTAAAGAGGTTCATACCCTCCGCAATGCATACGGACCGGAATTGGTTCTGGTCGATGAAGATGGCGGCGGTGAAACCGTCTATCGTATCGTTCACGAGGTGGAAGTGGACGGGGAGCATTACGCCGTACTGCAGGAAGTGGACGACCGTGAGGAGGATGCCTACCTTTTCCGTGTGGGACACGAACGGGTGGAGCCGGTTGAGGACGAAACAGAATGGGAAAAGGTGGCCGAGGCAATCGATGAGTTGTTGTATTTTGATGAACAATGACGAAAAACGGGGGGCAACCCCCGTTATTTTTTGTGGAGAAGTTATGCTAACATAAGTGGTGGAATACGCAAGAGAGGAAGTACAAGATGAAGTGGCTGATGCATCTCTTTTTTACACTTGTGCTCTTGGCCGCGTGGTCGATTCTCGCCTATATTTACGTCGACCATACGCTTAGCTCTCCTCCTCGCACGGAACCGGTGCAATTGGAGATTCCTCCGGGCACGTCGATCACAGAAATCGGGCGGTTGTTAAAAGAAAACGGCCTGATTCGTCAAGATTATTTTTTTACCGCCTATGCCTGGTGGAAAGGACATACCAATCTGCAAGCGGGTGTTTACGAAATTCCGCCCAATGAAACGCTCGATGGCATGTTACAAATGTTTTCGTCGGGCAAAACCGGTGGTTCCCGTGTGACCATTCCGGAAGGGTATACAGTGGAACAAATCGCTGCATTGATGGAACGGAAAACCGGTATGAAGCGGGAAGATTTCTTGCGTGCTGTGAATGAAACACCCTATCCTTATGATTTTGTCCGGGAAATCCCTGATAAACCGGGTCGCCGCTATCGTTTGGAAGGATATCTGTTTCCCAGTACATATCATTTTCCTAAGGGCATTCAACCGGAAAAAGCGGTGGACATGATGTTGCGGCAATTTCAACGGCGATTGACGCCCGCTGTCAGACAGCGGCTGAAAGAGGAAAACCTGACCGTCGACGAATGGGTAACGGTGGCATCCATCGTGGAGCGGGAGGGGCAAGTCAAAGAGGAACTGCCCAGAATTGCGGGTGTAATCTTCAATCGGTTAAAAAGGAACATGAAATTGCAAGTAGATGCCACGGTTCAATATGCTTTGGGAAAACAGAAAACACGACTGTTCTACAAAGATCTGAAAGTGGACAGCCCGTACAATACCTACCGTTATGAAGGGTTGCCGCCAGGGCCCATTTCCAATCCGGGCGACGATGCGCTCAAAGCGGTGCTGTATCCAGAAAAACACAGCTATTTGTATTACGTTACCAAAAAAGACGGAACGCATGAGCATTATTTTGCGAAGACACCGGCAGAGCACCAGCTCAACATTGAGCGCAGCAGAAAAAACGAACAGATGGTAGAGCAAAGATAAACGGGAATGTGGATCAAAACACGTGTTCTCAAACATGCTCTCAAACAAACACCACCGGTCAAAAAACCGGTGGTGTTTTGCTTTAGGGAGTGTCTGGTGAATACGTTCACTTGTTTTCCGGTTCTCTCCACCCGCGCCCTGCAAAGAAGCAGATCATGACCGCTCCGACCCGGAGCGCAGGACACGTGCAAAGTACGCTTCACTTAAAGGAAATGGCCCGCGATTCCATTCCTGCGCTTTCGGGGTCTTCGCTCACCTGGGAAAACATTGCTCCCTTACGGAAATGACCAGACACCCCTAGTTGGTTCCCGTTTTTGACGGGACCGTCTCCTTTATCCACGGACGCGGACAATCTTTGGCTTTGAAGAAGTCACCGCCTTTGCGGACCACATCGTCGGTTCCCCATTCGATCTCCTTGTCCAGTTTTTTCAGCAGCGGAATGTGTTTGGAACAGTGAATATACGCTTCTTCCACTTCCACCAGTACCCATCGTTCCGGTTTGCGGAAGCCTTCTCGGTTCAGTTCCTCCATGATTTGTTCGGGAAGATTGGCTAACTTCATCAACACATCATTTTCGATGATCTCCGCTTTCCCGTTAATGTGCAAACCGATGGCGTGTTGGAAAAAATCGATGAATATGATGCCGATATGCGGATTTTCCAAGATATTTCCCAAGCTGGCCATGACGCCGTTGCCCCGGTATTCGGGATAGATCAGGGTTTTTTCGTCAAGCACGTGCACAAATCCGGGTGGACCCGCACGGAACGAACAGTCGCATTCTCCGTGGCCGTCGGCCGTGGCGATGAACATCATTTCCTGATCCGCAATGAAGGATTTCATCACGTCATTCAAGTGGTCCAACATCTGTTTGTTGTAAAAATTGAGTGCACGATTGGTCGTACCATAACGTTCCTGCAACAGATGTTCTCCATTGGAACCGGGCAGGAAAGTAGACTGAGCCGGCTGCGTTGGCTTCGGCACTGTTACAGTTGGAACCGCCGTGGTTGAAGGCGTGTCCGGTTTGAGTGATGGGTGAGTTGACGAATTGGGGAGTGGGTTCACCTCGGGCTTGTCCAGTAGCATCTGTTTTGTCAGTCGTTTGATTTTGCGCATGATCCGGACGGGATCCCGCAATTTGTTAACCAATTCTCCCCAATCGGTATGGCCGGTCCAGTTCCCTTCCTTTTGCACCTCTACATATTCCACGATGCTTCCACCCGGTTTCTCCACCAGCATGGTCAAGCCGATTGGAATGCGATAAGGTTCACGGATAATCCGAGCGCCATTGTCCTTGAGATGATACTTGAAATCCATAATGGAGTCCACCACAAATGTAATCGAAATGTTTCGACAAGCGCTGACGGCATCCTGCGAACCTGCAGCCAACACCATGTTGTGAAACCAAGCGTACTCCAAATTCGTCTGTGGATCACGAAAACGGTGGCGAACAGGTTCTTGCAACAGCTGTTCGTAATGGGTCACCGACGCGGAGAGGTCTTCCACGTACATTCGGCTCAATGTCCTCAGAATTTTCATGTAGGGCATTCCCCTCTTTCTCCATCTTATTGAGAATATGTATTTGTATCGTTGTTATCGAATTGATGCGTTCTTGTCTTTACCATTATACCAAAGTGCGATATTAAAATGTGAACAGTCAAGTTTCCTCCATGTTTGCCACCATTCGGCTCAAAGCACCATAATTTTGCTCGCAGCATAGACTGATACCCAATCCAAGACAAGAGGAGCGAAAGTGTGATGGGGATTCCTTTCATTGTCAAGGTGAACCATGTGTCATCTGGAGGCGAACTCAATTTTTCTCCCGGGATCAATATTTTGCTCAACCAGGAGCATTTTAGCAAAGATAATGCTACCAGCTTCAATACGGGTGATTTGGCACGGGAGCTGATTTTCGGTCCGGTCGTAGACTTCGACGTGGTGGATATACCGATCAAACAAATCAAAGGGGTTTAACGAACGAGAGTGTCTGGTGGATACTGTCTAATTGGCTCGCTCCACCTGGCCCAGCAAGGTAGCAGGTCATGGCCGCTCCGACCCGGAGCGCAGAACGCGAGCAAAGTACGCTTCACTTAGAGGGAGTTGCCCGCGATTTCATTCCTGCGCTTTCCGGGTCTTCGCTCGGCCGGGCTTGGTCAGTTGCTTACCTGGGAAGCATTTGCTCTCTCACGGATTTACCAGATACGCCCTAAATGGGAATTTCAACTGACCTTGAAGAAACATTAACAATCATCTAGTAGATTGGAAGGGGGAATCAAAGAGAGGGAGGGGTATGGGAATGTCTGATTTGACGAGACGGCAGTTTATGACATACCTCGGCGTGGGTACGGCGGCATTGATCGGTACCGCCACCGGTGTGACCCGTATTGCGAAAGCGGCGGGCGTGGAGGTGCCGACTGCTCCGTCCAAAGGTGGCGGGCGAATTCCGTTCCGGCCGATCGAACCGTCCGACAAGGACGATTTGGTGTTGCCCAAAGGGTTTGAATATGATGTGATTGCCGCTTGGGGTGACGACATCGGTAACGGGGAGAAATTCGGCTTCAACTGCGACTTGACCGTTTATTTTCCAATCGCGCAATCCTCGAGCCACGGTCTGTTGTGGGTGAACCACGAATATACAGGAAACGGGAAAATCTTCTTGTATCCGCCTGATACGCCCGATCAGGAGAAATTCCGTATCGAGCAATACAATTTGGGCGGCAGCATCATCGAGATCAAAAAAGAGGACGGCCAATGGCGATTGGTCAAAAACTCCCGCTACGCCCGCCGGGTGACCGCCAATACGATGATCGACCTGACTGGTCCCGCCCGCGGTGATGCAGCGGTCGGCGGCGTGGTGGAAGTGGAAGGCACATTCGCCAATTGCAGCGGCGGGCGAACCCTGTGGAACACGGTGTTGTCCTGCGAGGAAAACTTCCAGGAAGACGCGAAGCGCTGGGGAAGAAATGAAACACACTACGGCTGGGTCGTTGAAGTGGATGTGTTCGACCCGAAATCCAAGCCGAAAAAGCATACCGCACTGGGGCGCTTTTCCCATGAAAATGTGGCGATGACGCTGTCCAAAGACGGTCGTCTGGTCGTGTACATGGGAGACGACGCGAAAGATGAGCATTTCTACAAATTTGTCAGCGAGGGTCGTTTTGATCCGGCCAAAGGAAAAGAAAACTCCCGCCTGTTGGAGCGGGGAACGCTGTATGTGGCCAACCTGGAAAAAGGGAAATGGATGCCGCTCGACTTGGAGAAATCCCCTGCATTGAAATCACAATTCCGCACACAGGGAGAAGTGCTGGTCCGTGCGCGTGAAGCGGCCAAATTGTTGGGAGCTACGCCGCTGGACCGTCCGGAAGATGTGGAAGTTCATCCGATCGATAAGTCGGTTTACGTCGCATTGACTAACAATGATCGGCACGGCAACTACTACGGGCAAATCCTGCGTTTTGTCGAAGAAGATCCGGCATCGGAACACTTCACTTTTGAGGTCTTTGCAGTGGGTGGTCCGCAATCCGGCTTCTCCTGTCCGGACAACTTGCTCTTCGACTCCAAGGGCAATTTGTGGGTGTGCTGCGATATCGCGTCGGACAAGCTCAATAAAGAGGGCGTGTACCAAACTTTCAAAAACAACGGCGCCTTTTTCATCCCCACCAGTGGTCCGCACAAAGGGGAAGCGTTCCAGTTCGCGTCCGGCCCTGTGCAGTGCGAAATGACCGGCCCGTGGTGGACGCCGGACGAAAAGACATTGTTTGTAGCGGTTCAACATCCGGGAGAAGAGACGACCGATCCCGCCAACCCGACCAGCCGCTGGCCTCGAGGCGATATCCCCCGTCCGGCTGTTGTAGCCATCAGGGGGTTCTGACGAATCGATGATCGGCAATATTGGTTTGCCTGAGCTCTTGTTGATCCTGTTGCTGGTATTGTTGCTGTTCGGCTCCAAGCGGTTGCCGGAAATCGGTCGATCGATCGGCTTAACACTGAAGGAGTTGAAGCGGACAGCCAGCAGGGTGCTGGACGATGAAGAACAGTCAAGAAAAAACGGCCGCACGGGAATCGAAAGTAAAAAGCGCAACCAAATCATGAGTTAGTGACGAAGCCCCCGACATTTGTCGGGGGTAATTTGTTGAGTCGGGATTTCTCCCGATCACCTGTTCCCCGTATACCAGCCTTCGACGATGTCGATGCTGGTAGTGAAATCGGGGAACGGGGTGGCGTATTTGAAGACCAATACAGGGTTTACCGGACGGGGATGGGCGGCAGGGCTGGTATTTTTTCTGGCTTTTGCTGTTGTGGCGGCTCGCTTGTCCCACATTCAACTGATGACATCCAAACAGGCGGCTCTGATCGCCCGGGCACAGGAACAGCAAAGCAGGGAATATGTGGTGGACAGTGGACGGGGCATGATCTTGGACCGTCATGGCGATCCTATCGTCGGAGAACGGGGCAAGCGATTGATCGCCTTTCCGATGGACTGGCGACAGGTGCGGCTTCATGCAGCCAAACTGAAACGTGTTGCTGAGATAGCGGGGTATTCATACGACGCATTGATCCAAAAATTGATAGCACTGAAAAAACCGCAATCCCTGCCCACATCGGAGGGGGATGATTGGATCGTGACACCGGATCAGGCGCGGGAGATTGAGGCACTACACATTCCTGGTATCCATGTGATGGAGACGGATAACCGGTCGGCCCCGTACGGGTTGGCACGGCAGTTGATCGGCAGGGTGGAGCGGGATCCGTTTTTGCTGCGCGAACGCTATGGTGAGGAATTGGCAAGTGGTACGTATCAACCGCTTTCGCGCATCGGGGTGTCCGGTCTGGAAGCCTCCTTTGAGCCGTTTTTACGCAGTCAGTCCGAAAATGTGATCACCTATGCCGTGGACGGCAGAGGCCGGCCGTTGAACGGACTTCGCCTGAAGCAGCTGCCGGGCAGGGAGGGCACGGACGCGGTTTCCTATCAGGTGGTTACTACATTGGATCGACGGATGCAGCATGCGGTGGAAAAGATCCTCCATGATGAAGGAGTGGCCGATGGGGCGGTGGTGTTGCAGGAGATTTCCACCGGCGATGTGCTGGCGATGGCCAGTCGCCCGTTGCCGGACGGCGGCTCGTTTCAGGCGCGACCCTGGGACAACCGGGCCGTGATGGAAACCGTACCCGGGTCTATCTTCAAGACGGTTGTGGCGGTGGCTGCGTTGGATACGGGGATCGTCAAACCTGATACGGTGTTTGTCTGCCGAGGAGAATTGGGACGATACGGATTACGCGATGCCAAACCGGGAGGCCATGGGAAGCTGACTTTCACCCAGGCGTTTGCCCATTCCTGCAACATCGTGTTTGCCCAGTTGGCGGAACGGTTGGGGGGAGAGACCATTGAAAAATATGCCCGAAAGCTGGGATTGGCACAAAAAGTGAGCTGGAATGGGTCGTTGTTTCACGAATCCGATTTCCGACAACTGCTGGAAGAGCAGACGGGATTGATTTTCTCCAGTAAGGCAGCCCGACGGGATCGCGGAGCAGTTGCACAAACCGGAATCGGTCAACGGGATGTACGACTGACGCCGTTGCAGGCGGCCAATCTGGTTACGTCCCTGTTTCATGACGGTCAATCATTGACCCCCCGTCTGGTATTACGGGTGCAAAGTCCCGACGGCCAAGCAGTTGCGGTATTTCGGCCGCAGGCCTATAAGGAAAACTTTCGGATCAAACCGAAGACGTTGGTACAGGTACGGCGCATGATGCGTGCGGCTGTAATGGAAGGAACGGCTGTTGCAGTCCAAGCCGCCAAATGGGAACTGGCGGGGAAAACGGGTACGGCCCAAGTGGGGACGAAAAAGGATCGCTACAACAAATGGATGATCGGATATGGTCCCTACAATCGACCGCGATATGCAGTGTCCGTGGTGCTTCGGGGCGTTCCCGACAGCCAGGACCCACGTGCCCTGCGCATTTTTCAACGTGTAATGGACGAAGTGGCGTTGATCGAAGCTGAAGAACGTGACGACGGGAAACGAAAATAGAGAAGGTATGGACGCATCGGCAAGTTCCCCGGTGCGTCGATTTTTCTGATGGTGTTTCTTTGATAAGATAGAAACATCCGATTTTTTCGCAGGAGTGGGAGAGGCATGTTTGTTCAAGTAATTCTTCCGGTTTTTCTGATCTTTGCCTTGGGTTATGTGGGTCAGAAGCGTTTGCGGCTGGATGTGCGATCCCTGTCTACGGCTTCGCTGTATCTGATGTCGCCGTTGTTGGTTTTTCGAACCTTGTATGCGGCGGACATTGATCGACAGTACATTTATGTCACCGTCTACTCGCTGGCACTCTGCCTGATCTTGATCGGCTGCGTGAAAATCACGTCCCGGATCAGGGGGTATACAAGATCGGAAGAAAGCGGATTGATTTTGGCCACTGCGTTTATGAACAACGGCAACTTGGGCGTTCCCGTCATTTTGTTTGCGTTTGGTCAGGCCGGCTTGCATTACGCCATTGTGATCATGGTGGTGCAAACGATCTTGATGAGCACGCTCGGCGTCTATTATGCGGCAAAAGGGAGCGCGGTGGGGGGACAGGCGATTTCGTCCGTGGTTAAAATGCCGATCATCCATGCCGCTTTGCTGGGGCTTTCGTGGAATGCCTGGGGTTGGGAAGTACCCCGCAGTCTGTTGCAGGTGATCGACTTCGTAGCGGACGCGGCCATTCCCACGATCATGTTGGCCTTGGGTATGCAATTGGCCGAAATTCCGCTCAACCGTCTCGACTGGGAGAAAGTCGGTTTCTCACTTTTGTCGCGTTTGATCCTCTCTCCTGTCATCGCTTGGTTCATCGCCACTTGGTTGCCAGTGGATCCGCTGCTCAAGCAGGTGATGGTGGTGGCTGCGGCTATGCCTTCAGCCGCTAATACGACGATGTATTCGTTGCAATTCGGCAGTGAACCCAAACTGGTTTCGGGCATCACCCTGTTGAGCACCGTGATCAGTGCGGTCAGTTTGACAGTGGTGCTCGGGATGCTGCGCTGATGGTGAGGAATGGGTGTGTGGAGGAAATACTGTGAAAGTTGCTCCCTCATCTGCTGTGGATCATAAGGGGATGTACCTTCCCGGCTCGTTCCACCTGTGCCCTGCAAGGAAGCAGATTATGGTCGTTCCAACCCGGAGCGCAGGACGCGGGCAAAGTACGCTTCGCTTAGAGGAAATTGCCCGCGATTTCATTCCTACGCTTTCCGGGTATTCGCTCGGCCGGACTTAGGTCTTCGCTCATCCGGAAAAGCATTTGCTCTTTCACGGATTTGCCTGACACGCTCTAGCGAAAAGGTTGCTTACCGGGAGGGTTACCCTTCTCACAGCTAGACGTATCACTACCCACCTGTTTGATCAACCGGAAACGGCTGCCACTCACATCATAGGCGATGAACAACTCTCTCTTTCGGGGAGATTGTTGATTCAAATTGAGTAACAGATTTGCATGTTATTTTATCTATTTTCTGATAATATAGAGATAACTCGACCCATAGAGAGGGGCCTTTGACAAAATGTTGCACAGATGGTGGAAACGAGCATGTTCCATCTTGGTGGGATTGAGCCTGCTGCTCCCGCTTCCTGCACAGGCGCATCAACCGGACAGGGTAAACACGCCGTTTACATGGGAACATCCCGCTCCGTTTGCCCCCGTCCTGCATCCCGCAACACCGGAATCTGTCGGGATGAGGAAAACGTCGCTCGACGACGTGGATGCTTTCATTCAACAATCCATCGCCGATCGCGTCATGCCCGGAGCGGTGGTGTTGGTGGCCAGAAGCGGTGGTGTGGTCAAGCATACCGCATACGGTGATGCCGCCCGGTACCTTGATGATAAGGGAACGGTGATGGAACATCCTCTGCCGATGCGTCCGAACACGATCTTCGATCTTGCTTCCATCAGCAAAATCTTTACGGTAGTAGCGGCCATGAAATTATATGAACAGGGGAAATTCCACTTGGATGACCCGGTGGCCCGCTACTTGCCGGAATTTGCGCAAAACGGCAAGGAGAAGGTGACGATTCGTCAGCTGATGACGCACACGTCCGGTTTTCGTCCTGGGCCGCTCACACCTCTGTACAAGGTGCCCGGAAGCAGGGAAGACCGATTGCGATATGTGCTGACGCATCCGTTGGATCATGAACCAGGAACCACCTACGTGTACTCCGATTTAAACCTGATCACGTTGGGCGCGTTGGTGGAGCGATTGTCCGGTGAGCGGCTGGATCAGTTTGTCAGGGAACAGATCACCGCGCCATTGGGGATGAAGGACACGATGTACAATCCTCCGGCCGAGCTGAAGGATCGGATCGCCGCCACCGAGTATCAGCCGTGGACAGGTCGGGGATTGGTGTGGGGGCAGGTTCACGATGAAAACGCCTGGGCATTGGGAGGAGTGGCCGGTCATGCCGGTGTTTTCTCCACGGCACGCGATTTGGCGGTGTTGGGCCAGATGATCCTGAACAAAGGTGCCTATGGTGGCAAACGCATTCTCCGCCCGGAAACGGTGAAACTGATGGAGGACAATCAAAACGAGGCGTTTCCGGGTCAGGATCACGGTCTGGGATGGGAGCTGAACCAACATTGGTATATGGATGCATTGGCCTCTCCCCGTACGATGGGGCACACCGGCTATACCGGCACCTCATTGGTTGTCGACCGAGCTAACGGTGTGATCGCCATTTTGTTAACCAATCGTGTCCATCCTACCCGTCAAACGGTCTCCACCAACCCGGTTCGCCGGCAATTCGCCCGATTCGTGGCCGATGCGATCCCTGTCAACCTGCCCGGAAAAGAGGAAGCATGGTTTTCCGGATACGGTGACAATCTCGACCGTCTGCTGACATCCGGCAAGTTGGATCCGTCAGAGCAGCCTCATACGCTCTCATTCTCGACGTGGTATCGCATCCAACCGGACCTTGATAAGGGAGTGGTGGAAGTGTCAGCGGACGGTA
The DNA here is from genome assembly GCF_030433435.1 of Polycladomyces subterraneus. Taxonomy (NCBI): domain Bacteria; kingdom Bacillati; phylum Bacillota; class Bacilli; order Caryophanales; family Thermoactinomycetaceae; genus Polycladomyces; species Polycladomyces subterraneus. The sequence goes on along the minus strand of NZ_JANRHH010000024.1, from coordinate 12,799 downwards.
CCAACTGGACCGCCATCGATTCGCCGATAAGCGGAAGTGGGGAGTGGCGTCGTATCACATTGACGTTGCCCGCTCAGACACGTTATGTCCGTTTCCGTTATCATACGGACACCTATGGCAACGGCCGCGGTTGGTATGTGCAAAACCCGGTGGTGACGGATGAAAACGGGAAAGTAATCCCGCTGGAGTGGTCATCCGATGAGTGGAAATTGCGCGGTTATTGACAACCTCGTCCATAACTGAGGGACTCAATTGACCCAAATCTGTAAAGCTTCCCGGAAATCTCCGGGAAGCTTTTCTTTCTGGTTGATTTCCCCCGTACAGGCACGCGCCTAATCATCCGTACATATAGCTAAGAATACCTGCGAAGGGAATGTGGACGGAGGTGTGGATCGCGTGCCAGAAATATTGGCGGCTTTGGCAATGATGCTGAGGGAAGCAGTTCTGTTTGTCTCGTACATCAAAAACAATGCATTTCCCCAACCTCTCTCGGAAGAGGAGGAAGAAAAGCATCTCAGGCTCATGGCCCAAGGGGATAAGAAAGCACGCAACACCTTGATCGAACACAATTTGCGGTTGGTTGCCCACATCGTTAAAAAGTTCGAAAATACGGGAGAGGATTCGGAAGACCTGATTTCCATCGGTACGATCGGTCTCATCAAGGCCATTGAGTCCTACCAAACTGACAAGGGCACCAAATTGGCCACCTATGCAGCACGATGCATTGAGAATGAGATTCTGATGCATCTGCGGTCGCTCAAAAAGGCCAGGAAAGATGTCTCCCTGCACGACCCGATCGGAACCGACAAAGAGGGGAATGAAATCACCCTCATTGATGTATTGGGTACCGAACGGGATGAAGTGATGGATTTGGTACAGATGAAGATCGAGAAGAAGAAAATTTACGGTCATCTGCATATCTTGGATGAACGGGAGCAAGAAGTGATTAAAAGCAGGTTCGGGTTGAGCGGGGAGGATGAGAAAACGCAACGGGAGATCGCGAAAGAGCTGGGGATCTCACGCTCGTATGTGTCACGGATTGAGAAGCGGGCACTCATCAAGCTGTTTCACGAGTTTTACCGGGTAAAGAGTGGTCAGTAGCTGCGATTGTTGTGTTGATTTTCCCAAACAGGTAGCATAGAGCAATAGGAACATACAGGACTGCCCCACCGTGGGCCTGCGGCCGTAAGTAAAGTTGCCCCTTTACTTACGGCCTGTATTTTGACAACAGCGGATCACGTCGCTACACCTGACGGGATCGGCATCGGTTGGCATGGTCCAAGAAGAGACGGAGAAGAGCCGCGATGACTTGTATCCAGCCTTACAAGACCTTACCCCTTTACCGCTTACTCAGCACGGGTGCAGTGATCAGTCTCGAACAATATAAATCCTCGGTTGGAAAACGGTAAAATCTGCTGAACTGCTTCAATGAGCCGATGTCAGTTTGAGTCCCACAATTCCGCTGACGATCAACATCAAAAATACCAATCGGAGCGCGGTTTTGGGCTCTCCAAAAAACAACATACCCACCAATACCGTACCTGCCGCCCCGATCCCCGTCCATATGGCATACGCTGTGCCGACAGGCAACGTTTTCAATGAGGTGGATAACAACAAAAAACTGCCGATCATGCTCCCGATGGTCACAGCAGACGGGATCGTTTTTTGATACTTTAGTCCGATGGCCCACACCACTTCCAATATGCCTGCCGCCAGTAGATCCGCCAAATGCCGTCAATGCGTCGGCGGAGCATTTCCGGTCCGTAGTAGAACAGCTGAATCAGTACGCCATCCAACAAACAAAGGAATGAGGCGATCAGGTCATCAAGATTGGTCTCGCGAATGACGCCCGTTTGGATTCCTTCTTTGAAGCAATCCCGCAGGACGTCTGTCAACCAGGTTTCGGCTTCTAAAAACCGATCCCGGATCTTCTCATGTAAAGCGGGAGGAGAGAACAGCATGGCACGTTGGTAAAACGCAAACGCGTCACCATGTTCGGATGCGTAGGTCAGGCCGTTCGTCAACAGCTGGTACAATCGCTCTTCCACCGTTTTGTCTCGCAAAGAAGCGAACAACTTCTGTGTATTGGCAAAATGTGCCTTCATGATCTCTTCAAAGACGGACAGAAACAAGGCCTCTTTGCTTTCAAAAAAAGCGTAGATGGAAGGCTTTCGAATGCCCACCTCCCGAGCGATCATCGAAAGGGAGGCGCCTTCGTAGCCATGTTCGGCAAAAAGGCGAATCGCGACTTGTTGAATACGCTGTTTGGTGGACAATATACGTCACCTACCTAACGTTCGGTAGGTACAATTTTATTCCGCTTAAGATAAAAAGTAAAGGGGGTATGACTGGGTGTTTCGTAATCGATATACCCGTGGACAGATTCTAGAATAAAAGAAGATAATTGTAAACCTTTCACTGGGGAATTCCACTTGAATCTTCCACCACAGATTCTCCATTTTTTGTCCTTCTTTCAATCTATTGAACTGGTCAGATGGAGCAGATATGATAGAATCGTAGCCATCATTTCATATTTTCAAGAGAAGGGGATGGACGGTTGAAGAGAAAGGTTTTGTTCCTGATGGGGTTGGTGGTCGTTGTCGGCTTGGGAACGGCTTATGCCTTTTCCGACACATTGTTTGGTGGACCGTCCAAATCGGTCAAAAAGACGGAGTCGGTACCGATGACGGCTGTGACGAATGAACCAGAGGATCAAGGGAAAAACTTGGATGAGGAGTTGTCCGCGGTTAAGGAGAATACCGACGGGCAGCAGGCAAAAGGGAAAAAGCTCTCTTATTATGCCAACTATTCGGTCAACAAGGAAGAGATCAAACGCGAACACCAGGAAGCGATTCGAATCTCAGAAGATCGCCTCAAAAAGAATAAGTTGGACATCAAGCCAGACCTGGATGATCCGAAATACCGCGATTTCATCAAGGGGATGGCGACGGATCTCGCTTCGTACAGCAAAGAAGAGCGAGAAAAGATCATTCAGTACGCCCGAGACGTGGACCGCTATGAAGACCAAGAGAAGAACAAGCGGATCAACGAGTTGGAAAAGAAGCTGACTGCCGGTGAAAAATTGACGGGAGCCGAACTGGCGGAACTGAGGGATCTTTTGCCGAACAAAAAAGGGAATTTACCCATGACCCTGGAGCGCTCGCCGAAATCCGGCAAAGAATCAGTGAAAGGGTCTCCGGATACGGTCAAAGGGTCCGAACCGAAGTCCCAACCGAAACAAAGCCCTGATCAACAAGAGGGAGAAGGTGTCTCCACCCAACCAGCTCCGGCGGATAGAAGCGGTCAGGAAACCAATCCGGGACAAACTGCAACTCCGGAACAACCTGCAACCGATGACCAGCAAAATGCGACCGGAGGCAATCAGGGGGAAACTACAGCACCGAATCAAAACAATGGTGAAACCAACCAAAGTGAACCCAACCAAGGAACCGCCGATCGGGAACAACGCGCTCCGGATCAATCAGGCACCGCACCGACCGGGGAAGCACCGGGTTCCACCGCGCCCAATGAGCAAGGGCACAGCAACGACGGCGGAACAGTGCAACCCCAACCGGGAGACGATCAAAACGAGGGTACTGCACCTTCGTCCCGCCTGATCCCTTACGACCGTCAAGCGGCACGTGATTACGCGTACCAATGGTGGAACAAACGGAACAATGAGCAATATGGCTATTACAGCCGGGTCAGCGGCGGATGCTACAGCTGTTGGTACGATTGCACCGATTTTGCTTCGCAGGTGATGAAAGCGGGGGGATTAGTGGAATGGAAAAACACGAACTACTGGTATTACAGCGATAAGAAACCGTCCTATTCTTGGGGTGTGGCCAACAGCTTGTACAAGCACCTGAAATTCCGCGCAAAACCAGTGCGGTCGATGTTTGACCTGAAAATCGGCGATGTGGTGCAGGCCGATCTGGACGGCGACGGCGACATCGACCATTCAGCTGTGGTGACGAAAGTAACACCGACCGAGGTGTACATCACTCAGCACACCACGGATAAAAAGGACAACCCGTTGAGCCTGTGGATCTTGTACGGGTTCAAAGTGTACGGTTGGGATATTCAATCGGCCAACTACGCGGCACCGACCGGTAACTAAATCCGATCAAAAAGCAAGGTTGAAAAAAATCGCCCCCGCTAATAAGCGGGGGCTCAGTTTGAAGATAAACTCCCTTGTTTCATTTACCTGGGAGTTCTATAGATTTTTCTCATTAGAGAGACAAAATCGCGATTTTTTTGCTATGAGCCACCTGACTTCCAAAGCCAGGTGGCCAGTTTTTATCGGTCTTGATCGATTTATTTATCAAATTATTCATAACATTTATCAACTAGTTCTTCTACCATACAACCGGATCAATACTCGGGCGGCCTTGTGTCGTTTTTTGTGAGATAAAAAAATGTGTCCCGTGAAATTTCTGCTCCTGTATTCCGTATATAGGAGTGAAACCGGATCTGAAGGGGGGCAGACCCAGAACGTGGATGACGTACAAATCGTGGAGCGGGTGCTGGACGGAGACCGGGACGCGTTCAGCCACCTCGTCCGGAAATACATGAATGCTGTGTATGCCATGCTGCTCAGAATGGTTCATCACGAAGAGGAGGCCCGGGACCTCGCGCAGGAATGCTTCATCCGGGCATACCGGAAACTACACCAGTTCGACCCGGCGCGCAGCTTTGTCACCTGGCTGTTTCAGATCGCCCGAAATGCCTGCGTGGATGAATGGCGCCAAAAGAAAGGAAACATGGCCACGTTACTGGAAACGGACGTACCCGAAAAGAAAACGCCGGAACAGATCGTAGTGGAAAATGAGGAGCGAGAAGAGATGGCCGAATGGATTCGGGCGCTCCCTCCGCATTACCAGGCAGTGCTCTTGCTTCGGTATCGGCACGATTTCAGTTACCAGGAAATCGCAGAAATCCTGGAGATCTCCCCGCGCGATGTGGCCAACCGGCTTCACCGGGCGAGAAAGAAGCTTCGGGAGATGAGGGACCGGAATCAAAGGAGGGAGATCAGGGATGAATTGCTTTGCTGATGAGGTGTTGTGGGAGTTCCTCGAAAGGGGTTCTTCGGATAAGGATGAGGTTCTAAAGCATATCCAGCACTGCCGCAATTGCCAGAAACGTCTGGAAGAACTGAAGGCTGAACAGGCCGAACTCCGGCAAGCAGCCAGTCAGGTGCAACTACTGGATGAGTCGTTTGTCGGGGAAGTGATGAAACGGATCGCGGAACTGGACGAAAAGGAGAGTGTGAAAGTGAACCGTAAGTCGGCAGGAAGATTCCGCAGGTGGAAATGGTTCGGCACCGTCGCGGCTGGGCTGGCCGTAGCCGTCTTCATCGGAGCCCTGGTTTCGCCCACCTTTGCGTCGTATCTCCCGTTGTTCCGCCAGTTTGTCCAGGTTCAGGAGCAGGATATGAACAAGCTGTACCGCAAGGAAGACATCAAGGTGACGGACAAGGGGCTCACCGTTCATGTGAAGCAGATTGTGGCCGACTCCACCCAGCTGATGGTCTTCTACCAGATCGAAGACAGTCGGGGGAAGGTGCTCCCAATCTATCATCACTGGATTCGTTACCCTTACCTAGTGCTGGATGACGGAAGCGGCCAGCCACAGGTGGGGGGATTTCGTCCGGGTGGATATCCGGGTAAGGATGTGGACAAGGCCACCTGGGCCGTGCTAGTGTTCGACCTGAACAAGGTGAAACACAAGGACCGGCTCGTCCTCAAGCTTGACACGAAACAGGTTGGAAGCGTCAAGGGCTCTTGGAAGCTGAACGTACCCATCGATCTCAGCAAGCTGAAAGGCACTGTCCGTGAAGTAGTGATTGGAAAAACCTTGGAAGCGCAGGGTGTCCGGGTGACGCTGAAGAAGATCAAGTACACGCCGCTCGGCACTTTCCTGGAACTGGACCGGCAGATTTCCCCGCAGCTGAGGAACCAGTACGAACAAACTTACGGCCCGAAGTTCGCCCGTTTCGCCCTGGGGGACGTCGACTACGGGTTCCGCATTTTGGATGAGACCGGCAAGGTGCTGGTGGAGAAAGAAGCAGGGATTGAAGGAAGATTCCATATGATGGATAAGTATGGGGCGCATATTTATGAAAAGCTCGATAACTACTTGTTCCAGCCGTTCCCTCACAACAAGCGCCTCACCTTTGAGCTGACGGCGATCGCCCGAGTGGAGCCTGCACCGCTCACCCTGACGTTTGACCCGCGCAAGCTGCCGGCCAAAGTGGAAGATGGGCAAGGAAACAGCCTGACTGTCACATTCGCGGCGATCAAGCCGAAGTCGTTTTATATCCAGAATGCTCCCCAGAAAAAAGTGTTCGCGTTTTATGTCAAGGGGTACTTGAAGGAGAACTATTTTCCCTCCTACCAAATGACTATGGCTGTAATGGATGAAAACGGGAAAAGATACTGGCCTTTAGGAGGCGTAGGCATGAAGAAGAGAGGAACGGGCGAGGAGATGACAGGGACGTTTATCGTCGATGAAATTTCACAGCTGCCACAAAAGATCACCCTGCAGCCGTTTTGGGTGAAGAAATATGAAGGCTTGTCCGTCAAGGCGGAGCTGCCTGTCAACCCGTAAGTGGTAGTGGGCTGGACGTTCAACAACCTCCCCACCCTCACCAAACCACGCGTTTCCGAAGACAGCGGGAGCGCGTGTTTCTGATTTGCCCGAAAAAGATGATGGAGAAGTGATTATCACCACAAGCCATCTTAAAGCCTGTAGAGCTGTTTCTGACGGAAACTTTTTCTACAGACAGAGCCCCCGCTAAAATGCGGGGGCTGAGAGTGATGACAAACCCCCAGCTCTTCTTTCCAAAGAAAAAGCGGGGGGATTGTGAAGACAAAGACGCTGGGCGCCGATTTTGGCATAAGACGCCTATGTTTTGATGGATACATGAGGAAAAGCGGAAAAGTTTCATCCCCATAATGTTTTTGATATTTTTTTACAGTTTGATCATCCTCTCTCTACTCCTAGATAGGTTACTTAATTAGGTTTTGTAGTCTATTCCAAGAAATGTTACGCCCAGTAACAGTGACTGCTATTTTGCGTTTGCTAAGTTCTTCCGAATATCGATGTAGGGCGGCTATACCTGCTGCCCCTGAGGGTTCAACAATATACCGATGTTCGTTTATCATGATTTTCATTGCATCGATAATTTCGGCGTCTGTAACAGTTAATATACGGTCAACACATTTTTGTATGATAGGGAATGTGATCGTATCCGGATCAATGGGACCGCTTAATCCTTCCGCGATCGAGGGTTTAAGATCCACGGGTGTAACTTTTCCTTGCTCAAACCAAACAGCCAGTGTAGGACTATTGGTCGTTTGCACTCCCCAAACTTCAATCGAAGGATTAACAGCTTTGAGAACCGTTCCTATTCCTGAAGCAAGTCCTCCGCCACCTACACAGACAATGACTGTATCTACATCAGGTAAGTCCTCTAATATTTCTAATGCAATTGTTCCATTTGCCGCTATCACTGAACGATCATTATAAGCAGATAAGAAGATGTATCCCTCTTCTTCGGCATCCTTCATAGCTGCTTGTCTCGCCGATTCAATTGAATCAAAAAACTTAAGGGAAACACCGTATTGGTTCAAGGTTTTTATTTTTCCTCTATCAGTATCCTGTGGTAGATAAACATAGGCCGGTATGCCTAATTTGGACGAGGCATAAGCCAAACCGATTCCATGGTTCCCAGCTGAGGGAGCGATAACACCTCGTGTTTGTTGCGTTTGATCTAAGGTAAGGAGTTTGTTCAGTGATCCACGTGGTTTGAAACTTCCCGTAACCTGCAGGTTCTCTAGTTTAAAATAAATATCTGCATTGTAAAGCTGGCTTAACGTTTCGGTGTACTCCAGCGGAGTATGCCGTATATAGGAACTAATACGCGAACGAGCTTTCATTACTTCTTGAAGTGTAATAGACATATGTAGATCACCTTCTTAAGTGTATGTCGCCTATATAGTATAAAAACAAAAAAGTACTACAACTGTCTATATACTTAAGCTAATATAACTTGTTAAGAAGCTCAGTGAATGTATCGCAAATAGGAACGACCTTGTCCTATCTGTTTTTGTCGAATTGAAATGGAAAAAAGATCATGAAGGGAGGTTCTCCTATGTTCAGGACGAATGCATCCAGAGAGTTTCAACCGGAGACGGTCAACATAGAAGACCTCGTCCCTCAAGATCACCTGCTACGGAAAATCAGCGAAACCATCGACTTTTCGTTCATTGCGGAGAAATGCCGGCCATTGTATTGCGAGGATAATGGACGCCCCTGTATTGACCCAGCCATGCTGTTCAAGATGCTGCTCATCGGTTACCTGTACGGAATTCGCTCGGAAAGACGACTGATCGAAGAAATTCGGGTTAATATCGCATATCGTTGGTTTGTTGGGCTTTCCTTGACCGATCCTGTCCCTCATCACTCTACGTTCAGTCAAAATCGCCGTCGGCGATTTCAACAGTCCACCATTTACCAAGAAATCTTTGACGAGATCGTACTTCAGGCAATGAACCACGGGTTTATTGAAGGAAAGCAATTGTTCACGGATTCCACGTTTTTAAAGGCGAACGCCAGCAAAAGCAAGTTCAAGAAGCAGAAAGTCACCGTTACCCCCAAAGATTACGTGGAACAGTTGGAAAAAGCCATAGACGAAGATCGAATTCAACACGGCAAAAAACCGTTAAAAAAACGAATCCAGCTTGAAGGAAGAAGAGAAATCCGAGTGAGCACCACGGATCCGGACAGCGGTTATATGGTTCGAGATGGAAAACCCGAAGGGTTCTTCTACTTAGACCATCGAACCGTTGACGGAAAGTACAATTTCATCACGGATGTGTATGTAACACCTGGAAACGTTCATGATTCCGTCCCATATCTTGAACGGTTGGATCGGCAGATCTCTCGGTTCGGATTTCAGGTGGAGGAAGTCGCTTTGGATGCCGGTTATCTCACGATGCCCATTTGCCAAGGACTGAAAGAACGGGAGATTTTTGCCGTGATTGCTCACCGGAGTTTTCGGCCAAAGAAAGGTCTGCTCTTCAAATGGCAATTTAAGTACATACCAGAAAAAGATGTATACCTGTGCCCCTCCAAACATGAGCTCTCTTACAAAACCACTAACCGCTCCGGATTCCGAGAATACAAATCCGACCCGAAAGCGTGCAAGAACTGTCCGTTTCTCTCCAAATGCACTCATTCCAAAACCTTTACCAAAACGATCACTCGTCACGTTTGGGAAGGCGCGAAAGAGTGGGCGCGTCAAAACCGTTTAAGTGAGAGAGGCAAACAACTGTATAAACGACGGAGCCAGACCATTGAGCGCAGCTTCGCTGACGCCAAAGAACTTCATGGCCTTCGTTACGCACGTTACAGGGGAATTGCCAAAGTCAGAGAGCAATGCCTCCTGATTGCCGTGGCTCAAAACATCAAAAAAATGGCTTTGCTCCTCTCAAAGAGAGGAAAAGGCTTTGTATTATGGTTTTTTCAGCATATTAAATTTCCTTTATCTGTTTATTCTCCCGAAATATACACTCCCTGCCCTTTTTTCACGAAAAAAGCCGGGGGTTTGTCATCAAGCTCAGCCCCCGCTAAAATGCGGGGGCTTTTGGTCGTTTAACGGATGATCAGCAATTCTTTGGAAAATCCGGTCAGAATCTCGCATCCCTCTTCGGTAATGATCACGTCATCCTCGATCCGCACACCCCCGACGCCTTCCACGTAAATGCCTGGTTCCACGGTGAAGGCCATGCCCGGTTGCAGGAGTTGCGTATTAGTACTGATCAATGAAGGAAACTCGTGTACCTCGATGCCGAGACCATGGCCGAGCCGATGGGGAAAATGGTTGCCGTAACCCGCTTTTTCGATCACGTCCCGTGCAGCCTTGTCCAATTCTCCGATGGGAGTTCCGGGTTTGCATACGTCCAGCGCGTTTAGCTGCGCTTGCAACACCGTTTCATAGATTTCCTGCTGCTGTTCTCCGGCCAAGCGATATGCGACGGTGCGAGTGATGTCCGAACAGTAACCTTCCAGTACGACCCCTAGGTCGAACAAGACCAAATCTCCCTCCTGCAGCTGTCGGTTGCCTGATGTGCCGTGCGGCAGGCCGGACTTTTCTCCAAACAGCACCATTGTGGAGAAAGCCATGCCCTGAATCCCCTTGTATTTCAACTCCTTCTCGATCACGGCGACCACTTCCATCTCAGTGACGCCTTCTTTCAAAGCGGAGATTCCCACTTCTACACCATAATCGGCCAAGCGGGCTGCTTCCCGCATGATGCCGATCTCCTTTGAATCTTTGATCATCCGCAGCTGATGCATCTGATCTTCCGCCGAAACGAACCGGACACCCGGCAGGATGGACATCAGTGCCTCCGCACGGCGGTAGGAGAGATGATCCTTTTCCACAGCCAGAGTGCGCACCCCGTCTGGTTGGATCTTTCGGGAGATGAGCGCATCTCGGATCATTTCCCACGGATTTTGGGTATCGCTGTAGCCCAAGATCTCATAAGACCAACCGGCATTTTTGGCCTGTTTCACTTCCATTTGTGGACAGATCAACAGTGGTTCGGTATCGGGGAAGACAAACTGCCCCAACAACCGTTCATGCGGATGACAAAGAAATCCGGACAGGTAGAATACATTGGCAGTAGAGGTGAGGAACGCGGCATTGATCGATTCCTGTTTGAGCCAAGAGGAAAGTTTCTCCAAACGCACCTGCATAGACTTGCTCCTTTCTATGTAGTTACGGGTCAGTGTCTGCGGACTCAATGTCATCATCCGCCTGACGATGAAAAAAATCAAGGGAATGGGTGAAAACAGCACACCATAGATCGCGAGCGGGAAGACCGTACTTGTCTAGGGCCTGTTTGGTAAATCTGTGAGGGAGTAATGCTTTCCCTTGTGAGCCAAGACCTAAGCCCGACTGAGCGAACACCCAGAGAGCGTAAAAATGAAATCGCGGGCAACTTCCTCTAAGCGAAGCGTACTTTGCCCGTGTCCTGCGTTCCGTGTTGGAGCGGCCATGACTACAGGGTGCAGGTGAGCGAACCGGGAAGCAAATGGGGCTTTCACCAGACACGCTCTAGCCGTCTCAAATCGTATGGGATCCCGTCAACCGTGTAAAAAGTCCAATCGTGCCTGGTCACGTGGAATCTCACAATCAAAAAGCAGGGATTTACGTGCGTCGTGGGATTGGATCAAGCTTACCGCATAGGCGCGCCAAGTGGCTTTATCCCGCGTCAATTCCATCACGGCGTAACCGTGTGTGGTGCTGTCAAACCGTTTGATCCAGGGATTTTATCGGACAACTGGCGAATCGCTTTGTCCATGATGTCCTCGGACAAGGACGACACCGGGCCGTAAACGTCGGCAAGTATCTGTTTGATAGCCGAAAGCGGCAGCGGATTGGAGCCGGAGATCGATCCCCGGATCGTTTGTTGCACCATTTCATTCAAATTGGAAGAGGTGACTGACCCGACCATCAGTTCCACACCCACCGTCTGTTCATCGGATGTGTTGCCGTAATCTTCATGGATCAAGTTGGCTTCAAAGGTGTGCAAATCACCCGTTATGGCGATCCAATTGCGAATGCCCGCTTTTTTCAGTGCCTTTGTCAACTGACGGCGTTCGCCCGCGTATCCGTCCCACGCATCCAGATTGAGATACTGTCCGAACAGCTTTAAAGGGGTGAACTGAACTTTATTGGCCCAGATTTTCCACAATGCCGTGGCGGATGTCATCCGATCGAGGAACCAAGATTTTTGATCCTTCCCCAACATCGTCTGGTCCGGATCGTTCATGCGGGGACAACCGGTAGAAAGATAGCGTTCGCCCAATACCTTTTCTCCGCACGGGTGGGCGCTTCGATACAGCCGCTGGTCTGTCAACACGAATTCGGCCAGGTCTCCCCAGGTAAAGGAACGATAAATGCGGATGGAACGGTCAAATGATTGCGTTTCGTCAAAGGTGACACGTGCCGGCATGTGCTCAAACCATACGCGGTTGGCCGTCAACCGGCGCGGTGGATCGGATTCCAGACTGTCGTCGGGAGCAACGGCCGGGAAATACGTGTCGTTGGCAAATTCGTGATCATCCCAGATGGCGATCACGGCATGTCGTTCGTGCAGGCGTTGCAGGTCGGGATCGGATCTGTAGGTTTGATATAGTTTTCGGTAATCTTCCAGGGTGAATGCTTTTGATTTCCCGCTGGGCAGATGGATTTGCCGGTCGGGTAGCGGGCTTTGGTACTGGGGATCGCCGACCGACTCGTATATGTGATGACGAAATCCAGTTCCTCCTCCGCCAGCGTTCGGTATGCATGGTAGTAGCCGTTCGTGTAATCGGCGCAGGAAACGTATCCGAAACGGGCGGAACGAACAGGGCACCCGTGGCGGGGAGGGTTTGGAACCGGCCGGTGCGGCTGACATGACCGGAGCGCGTGATAAACCGGTAATAATAGGTGGTTTGTGGTTGAAGGCGTCCATCAACATCCACTTTGACGATATGGTCGTAATCTTGTTGACACTCCACACGGCTAAAGCCGTGGGATTCTTGAGTGGTTAACGCCCTCAGTCCATTTCTGTTTCGGGCAACCCTCAAGCTAGGGCTGTGTCATCAGCCCATCCCACCCGGTTAGCACGTACCCGGATGGGCGGCACACCTGTTACCAGTGTGCTAGGCTACTAACCCTGAAATGGCTTTGGCGATGTTGATCGCCCCATTCAGATCAGCGTGGATGGTGTATCCGCACTGTTTG
>NZ_JANRHH010000023.1 GCF_030433435.1 Polycladomyces subterraneus | reverse complement strand
GTGGGTACATGTGCCCGGTCGCGCAGAACCATATGGGACGGGGTGATGACACACCCCCTAGCTTGAGGGTTGCCCGAAACAGAAATGGACTGAGGGCGTTAACCACTCAAGAATCCCACGGCTTTAGCCGTGTGGAGTGTCAAGAAATCTATGTTCGCTAATTTGCCGATGCCAATGGGGACGGAGACGGGGACCTGGCCGGAATCGCCTCTAAACTGGATTATCTTAACGACGGGCATCCCCGTTCCGGGAACGACCTGGAGGTGGACGGTCTCTGGCTGATGCCGATCACCAAATCACCCAGCTACCACAAATATGACGTAGTGGATTATTATCAGGTTGACCCACAGTACGGCACATTGGAAGATTTCCGTCGATTGATACGTGAAGCGCATAAACGCGGAATCAAAGTGATCATCGACTTGGTCGTCAATCACACCAGTAACCAACATCCTTGGTTTGTCTCCGCGTCCAAGGACAAAAACAGCCCCTATCGGGACTACTACATCTGGGCTGACGCAGAAACGGATATCCACGAAAAAGTTCCGTGGGGACAACCCGTCTGGCACGAGACCTACCCTGGCTCGGGAGACTACTATTACGGACTGTTCTGGAGCGGCATGCCCGAGTTGAACTACGACAATCCCCGCGTTCGGGAGGAGATCATCAAAATCGGGAAGTTTTGGTTGAAACAAGGGGCCGACGGTTTCCGACTTGATGCCGCAAAGTACATCTACCCCGATACGCTAGAGGCCAAGAATCACGAGTGGTGGAGCCAATTCCGCAGAGAAATGCAAAAAGTGAAGCCCAACGTTTATCTCGTCGGTGAAGTATGGGATGCCAAAGAGCGTGTCGCTCCGTACTACGGTGAACTGGATACACTGTTCAACTTCGATCTGTCGGATCGTATCCTGCAATCTCTTCAACAGGCTCAAGATGCAGGAATTGCCGCTTTGGCCGCCGAAACGGGGCGAATGTATGTGACGTCAATCCCCGTGCCATCGACGCGCCATTTTTGACCAATCACGACCAAAACCGTACGATGAGTGTATTGAACGGTGATGGGAACAAAGCGAAAACGGCCGCGGCCATCCTGCTCACCCTGCCCGGTAACCCGTTCCTTTACTACGGGGAAGAAATCGGTATGCGCGGGGAAAAACCGGACGAGTACATCCGCGAACCGTTCCGCTGGTACCCCGGTCATGGCCCCGGACAGACGACATGGGAGGAACCCCGATATAACAACGGACCGAACGCCGTCTCCGTACAAGCGCAATTGCACGATCCCGATTCCCTGTTGCACTGGTACCGTCAGTGGATCCGTCTGCGTCATCAACATCCCGCTTTGATGGACGGAACGGTTCAACCGCTCCAGGTTCAGGATACGCGAGTAGCTGCTTATCAACGGATCTCTCGTGGGGAGCAATTGAATGTCCTGCACAATCTGTCCGACCAAACCGTCACCGTCACGGTTATGCGGATCATCACCTGCACATCGTATACGCCAGTCCCTCCGATGTGCAAATCCGGCAACACGGACCGAATCAAGCGATGGTGACGCTCCCAGCACACACATCAGCGTTGTTGAAATGATGTTGGGAGAACAACGCCACCACAAATGAGTATAGTTACATGAATTCAGGGGCGGTCGAGAACCCCGGTTGATGGGAGAGAGATTGTTCAAAGCCAGCGGGCTCCGATTTCCCCTCTTCGGGACCCGCTCCTGAGTTCTCAAATGGTCCAACCACTTTGTCAGCAGTCTCTGAAATTGTCAGCGTCATAAACCGCCCAGAATGAACCTGATTACCAGGAGAAGACATTGACACTTCATTTCAGAATAAATAGAATAACATAAACAAATCAGAAAAAACGAGGAGGGAAAGCAATGGAAACCACAACACTCCATCCCATTCCAACGAGGGAATGGGAGGAGACGCCGCCAGATGCAAGCGCGGATTTGATGCAACGGGCCCGGGAAGCGTTTGATGTTTGGCGACGAAAAAGTATTGATGAACGGCTCTCTTATTTGCGCACCCTGCGTCACCTCATCGTCGACAGAATGGACGAAGGCATGGCGATCATCTCACAGGACACGGGCAAACCAAAAGTAGAAGCGCTTACAAGTGACATCCTGACGGTGCTGGATGCCATCGGTCATGCGGAAAAACGTGCCAAACACGCCCTGAAACCGAGAAAGGTGCGTACGCCGATCTCCCTGATCGGCAAACGGTCCGTCGTCACTTACCAGCCCCGTGGGGTAGTGTTGGTGATCTCACCATGGAATTACCCGTTTCAGCTGTCGGTGATTCCCGTGATCGAGGCACTGGCCGCAGGCAACACCGTCATTCTCAAACCATCGGAAGTGACTCCCCGGGTCGGTGCATGGATCGCATCCCTATTTCGCGAAGCCGGTTTTCCCGAAGGCGTAGTCCAAGTGGCGATCGGTGAAAAGGAATTGGGTGCCCGATTGATCGAGGAACACCCGGATTATATCTTTTTCACCGGCTCAGTGCAGACGGGAAAAATCATTCAGCAGGAGGCAGCCAAACGATTAATCCCCACCACACTGGAATTGGGCGGGAAAGATCCGATGATTGTCTTTGCCGACGCCAACCTGAACAGGGCAATCAAAGGTGCGGTGTGGGGAGCGCTCACCAACTACGGTCAGGTATGCATGTCGGTGGAACGGATTTATGTGGAGGAGCCCATTTACGACACCTTTGTGGAAGCACTGAAACGGGAAGTAGCACGACTGCGATCGAATGGCTCGGACGAAACTGATCTCGGTACCATGACAACCGAACAGCAAAAGGAGATCGTCCGCCGTCAGGTGGAAGACGCGGTCGCAAACGGAGCCAAACTGGTCAGCGGCATCCACCCCCGGGACTGGCCGGAATCTGGCGACCTCCGCATTCAACCCATCATCCTGACGGGTGTGGACACCCGATCAGCTGTCATGCGCGAAGAAACATTCGGACCAGTCATCTGTGTATTACCGTTTCGGGACGAGTCAGAGGCCATCCGTGCGGCCAATGATTCTGTCTATGGATTGAGTGCCAGCGTGTGGACGAATGACATCGAAAAAGCCCGCCGGGTGGCGCAATCATTGGAAACAGGAAGTGTGGTCATCAATGACGTCGTCCTTTCCATCGCCAATCCGTACCTCCCGTTCGGAGGAGTGAAGGAAAGCGGGATTGGCCGTTATCACGGCGATGAGGGATACCGAATCTTTTGTCACGAAAAATCTCTGCTGATCGACCGCGGTTGGTTGCCCTCGGAGGTTCACTGGTTTCCGTATCAAAACAAGCTCATCCCCTTCCGCACACTGGTGGCCAACCTTTATGGTCGGAAACGGTCGTTTTTCCGGTTTATCCAATCCTACCTGACGTTACTGGCAACGTCTTTGCGTAAATCCGGATCAAAAAGGGGATGAAACGGGATGGTGCAAACCCGGTTTCTGCGGGAGTTTTTCGGCCATCGCGACATCTTGGTCACCTGTATCGTTTTCGCCACCTGCGTCGCATTCACCCTGCCTCATCTCAATCAAGGAGCTGTTTGGGGAGCGTTGGTGCTCGGCATGGTGTTATATGCACTCAGCGAGTACTTGATTCATCGCTTCTTCTTTCATCTCCCGCCACCGAAAACCCCTTGGCTGTTGTGGTTATTGCAACGGTTGCACTATCACCATCACAAAGACCCAGACGACCTTCGCCTGTTGTTTTTGCCGATATGGTACAGTTTTCCTCTGGTGGCCACAGTCGCCGGCATTGTGTACGCCGTATCGGGGGATACCGTCTTCACTGTCGCGTTTACCACCGGGGTGCTGGGTTATCTCTTATATTACGAATGGTGTCACTATGTGGCACACCGTCCCATCCAGCCGATCACACCCTGGGGACGTTGGCTAAAAAAGATGCACCTGTGGCACCATTTTAAGAACGAACAGTATTGGTACGGGGTGACCAACCCGGTGTTCGACATGGTAATGGGGACATTCAAAAATGAGCGGGAAGCTGATCAAAGTGACTCCGTCCGCGATTTGGAAAAGCAGTCCACCCGGTATAACTAGGACATGTCTGGTAAATCCGTGAGGGGCAAATGTTTTCCCAGGTGAGCCCTATTTCACGGCTGGGCTTTCAGATGGATGAAAATTCCATTGTTTTGACGCGATCATTTCGTTATACTCATGAACGAGTTGACAATGGAATAGCCTTCTCCATCTCGCCGCGGTGAGATAGAGGTTGCGGCTTTTATGAGTAGGCCGGTCGAGCTTCAGGGACAGCGAGGAAGCCGGTTGAAAGGAAAAGCCGCCGAAGTCCGCGCCGCATGCTCTGGGCGCGCGGGCTGGGCCTGTTTCCGAACAGGAACAGGACTGTCACGTCTGGTCGTTGAAAGCGGACGTGGAGCGCTATCTTGGCGGAAGGTGATACGGGTATTCAATGCCGTCGAGCCTTTCGACGGCATTTTTTATTATAAAAGGAGTGTGAACACATGAAAGTCACTTCAAAACCATCTTTGCAAGCGGAAGATTCCAACCGTCTGCAACGGCGGTTGCGTTCCCGACAATTGACCATGATTGCCATCGGCGGTTCGATTGGTACCGGTCTGTTTGTGGCCAGCGGCAATTCCATCCACACG
This sequence comes from Polycladomyces subterraneus, assembly GCF_030433435.1. Classification (NCBI taxonomy): domain Bacteria; kingdom Bacillati; phylum Bacillota; class Bacilli; order Caryophanales; family Thermoactinomycetaceae; genus Polycladomyces; species Polycladomyces subterraneus. The sequence continues at coordinate 3,821 of NZ_JANRHH010000023.1, read as the reverse complement.
GCCGGTCCCGGCGGAGCGTTGTTGGCCTATTTGGCGGTCGGGTTCATGGTGTACTTTTTGATGACCAGTCTGGGGGAAATGGCGGCGTTTCTCCCCGTCTCCGGATCGTTCAGCACTTATTCGTCCCGCTTTGTTGATCCGGCGTTGGGTTTCGCCATGGGATGGAATTATTGGTATAACTGGGCAATCACCATTGCGGCCGAGCTGTCCGCGGCGACGCTGGTGATGAAATTCTGGTTTCCCCACAGCTCATCTTTTTTGTGGAGTGCGCTGTTCCTGGCGCTGATGATCGGATTGAATCTCCTTTCCGTCAAGGGTTACGGGGAATCGGAATACTGGTTTTCACTTATCAAGGTGATTACCGTCATCGTGTTCATCGCCGCAGGGTTGTTAATGATCTTCGGTATCATCGGCGGACAGAAAATCGGTTTCCAAAACTGGCACATCGGAGACGCACCATTTCACGGTGGTTGGCTGGCCGCACTCAGCGTGTTCATGGTTGCCGGGTTCTCATTCCAAGGGACAGAAGTGATCGGGGTAGCCGCCGGGGAAAGCGAAAACCCGCGGGTCAATATCCCCAAAGCGGTACGGCAGGTCTTTTGGCGTATTCTGTTGTTTTATGTGCTGGCTATTTTCGTCATCAGTCTGCTGATCCCGTACACCGATCCCAGGCTGGTGGACAGTAGTGTGGAAAATATCGGCGTAAGTCCGTTCACCATCGTTTTTGAAAAAGCGGGACTCGCCTTCGCCGCTTCGGTCATGAACGCGGTGATTCTCACCGCCGTACTCTCCGCCGGCAACTCGGGGGTGTACGCTGCCACCCGAATATTGTGGCATATGGCCAAAGAGGGACAAGCCCCCCGCTTCTTATCCAAGGTCAACGCCAAAGGAGTACCGGTCAACGCTTTGATTGTGACGTCTTTGGTCGGGGCAACTGCTTTCCTGGCCTCTGTGTTCGGTGACGGAACCGTGTATGTATGGCTGCTCAACGCCTCCGGATTGTCCGGGTTTATTGCTTGGTTGGGCATTGCGATCAGCCACTACCGGTTCAGGAAGGCGTACCTCGCCCAGGGACGGGACTTGCGCGATTTGCCTTACGTCGCTAAGTGGTATCCGTTTGGTCCCATATTCGCCTTCGTCCTGTGCGTCATTGTTATCGCGGGACAAAACTACGGGGCGTTTACCGGTGACCATATAGACTGGTACGGGATCCTTGTGTCCTACATCGGTTTACCGCTGTTCCTACTCTTGTGGCTGGGTTATAAATGGGTGAAGAAAACACGCGTCGTACCGCTGTCCGAATGCCGATTTGACGAAGACAACACAGTTTGAGAAGATGGGATTGAGAGTCTTATCATGAAAGGATGATCGCAACGTGTCCCAAGCACAAATCGGTGTGATCGGATTAGCCGTTATGGGCAAAAACCTCGCACTTAACATAGAAAGCAAAGGATTCTCCGTCACTGTCTACAATCGTTCGCCGGAGAAAACGGAACAACTTCTGAAGGAAGCCGCCGGCAAACGATTGAGCGGGGCATTCAGCCTGGAAGAGTTCGTCGGCATGCTGGAGCGGCCACGTAAAATCATCCTGATGGTAAAAGCGGGCGAGCCCACCGACCGCACCTTGGAACAATTGGTTCCGTTGTTGGAAAAAGGGGACATCGTCATCGACGGCGGCAACGCCTATTTCCAACACACGATCCGCCGCAGTCGGGAGCTGTCAGCCCGCGGCCTCCATTTTATCGGTGCGGGTATTTCCGGTGGGGAAGAGGGAGCACTGAAAGGCCCCGCCATCATGCCAGGCGGTGACCGTGAGGCCTTTGCCCAAGTGGAACCGATCCTGACCGCCATCGCGGCCAAGGTAAACGGGGAACCCTGTACCACCTACATCGGTCCGGACGGTGCCGGTCACTATGTGAAAATGGTGCACAATGGCATCGAATACGGTGACATGCAACTAATCGCCGAAGCCTACCACCTCATGAAGGACGTGCTTGGCCTCAGCAACGAGGAGTTGCATCGCGTATTTGCCGAGTGGAACAAGGGCGAGCTGGACAGCTACCTGATCGAAATCACGGCGGATATTTTCACCAAAGTGGACCCGGAAACCGGCCAATCGCTGGTCGACGTGATCCTGGATACAGCCGGTCAGAAGGGAACCGGCAAATGGACCAGCCAAAGCGCGCTGGATCTGGGTGTTCCGCTGTCCATCATCACCCAGTCGGTCTTCTCCCGCTTCCTCTCGGCGATGAAAGTGGAACGGACACGAGCCGCCCAACTGTTGCGCGGGCCGAAACCGGTTGCGGTCGACAACAAGGAAGAATGGATCGAGCGGATTCGCCAGGCGCTCTATGCCAGCAAAATCTGCTCCTATGCCCAAGGTTTCGCCCAGATGCGCGCGGCTTCGGAAGCCTATGGATGGAACCTGGACTACGGCGCGATCGCCAAGATCTTCCGCGGTGGCTGCATCATCCGTGCTCGCTTCCTGCAAAACATCACGGAAGCGTACGAACGCGACCCTAACTTGGCCAACCTCCTCCTCGATCCGTATTTCCGGAATGTCGTGGAGCGCTATCAAGATGCATGGCGTCAAGTCGTCACCCTCGCGGTTCAGTCGGGCATTCCGACACCGGCATTTTCCGCCGCGTTGGCTTATTTCGACAGCTACCGTATGGAGCGCCTGCCGGCCAACCTCTTGCAAGCCCAACGGGATTACTTCGGCGCCCATACGTACCAACGGATCGACAAAGAGGGCGTTTTCCACACCAACTGGCTGGCGGATTGAACGTTCGTTTCTACAAACATGCGGCCTTTTTTCACCCGATCCTGTTTCGATGCACGGGTCGGCGGGTAAAGGCCGCCCTTTTTTTGGGTAGCGGGTCCGAATTTCCCGTCGAACCACTCTAGCTGTTGCTACGAATCGGAGGTGGGGTTTTTTGCTGCACAACCATACCCACTTTTATTCTGGCTCTATTTTCACTTTCACTTCACCATTGATCTAGATATTTTAACCTGCTATGCTAAGCACAAATATGTGTTTTTGAGAAGAGAGTGAGTTTCATATGTCAGAAGTATCGGAAATCCCTATTCGTGAGAAAAATATCGTATTAATAGGGTTTATGGGCGTCGGCAAAACAACGGTCGGCCAGCTTGTGGCTAAAAAACTTTATCGTGACTTTATTGATATCGATAAAGAAATAGAAAAAATTTATGGGATGCCGATAACAGAAATTTTCAAGAAAGTGGGCGAAGCAGAATTTCGTCGAGTAGAAAAGGAATTCATCGTCAATATTTGCAATCACCAAACGTTGAAGATCATTTCCTTGGGTGGAGGCGCTTATTTGCAAGAGGAAGTGAGAAAGGCTTGTTTGTCTAAATGTATCGTTTACTTCCTTGATCTATCTTGGGAATCTTGGAAAGAGCGACTCCCATTGATCATTGATAGCCGTCCCGTTCTGCAAAACAAAACATTACATGAGATCGAAGACCTGTTTTTTAAGAGAAGAAGAGCTTATTCCCTGCATAATTCCAAAATATCCACCAACAATATGGACGCAGAAACGATCGCTAACAACATAGTAGAGTCCATCAAATTTGCCTGGGACATTTATCAACCACAGGGTGAGTAAGGGATCGGCGTCAATCGGACTCGGATTAAAAAAGGGAACCGACTCCCATCAAGTTCCCTTTTTCTTTTGACACTCCACACGCCTAAAGCCGTGGGATTCTTGAGTGGTTAACGCCCTCAGTCCATTTCTGTTTCGGGCAACCCTCAAGCTAAGGGGTGTGTCATCACCCCATCCCATGCAGTTCTACGTTTC